>JABGXW010000023.1 GCA_018675575.1 Bacteriovoracaceae bacterium
ATTCCTCTAACAACAAAAGCTGCAATAAAATGCAAAATCATAACCCCTGGGACTGATCCAGTTAAGGCATCTTGTAATATTGGAAAGCGTTCCGATCACAACGGTTGTTCTTTTTCGAGTATATGTACCTTTCATAGGGCCGGATTTAATCAAGACCCTTTCACCATCTTTTGATTTTTAACGATTGTTTCTGGGAGAAGAAGTTTTCTTATTCACGGGACCTTCCAGGTATCTCTTCAAGATAAATTTTGTCCCATTATTTCCTGCTTCTAAGATGAAAGAAGCTGGTTTTGGTTCGGGGTTTTGGTTTTTGGTTCATACCTTTGCTGATCTTAGATTTGTCCCAGAGTGGGATACTTTTGTTTCTGGCCGGGATAGAGTCTCGTTAATTTATTCTAATTATTTGAATTTACTCTAAATCCTTCCCAGATTGGGAACTAACTTTTCAGATTGGGTGAGAAAATCGTGGTTTTTTGGGATTTAGGTTGAAAGATTGTCATAAAATTGGTTTATTTTTGTTTCAAAGCGTTATTAATGAAACAGATGGAGTATTATGACTACTAATCCCCCACTCGGTATCCAGCAAGGCTGTTCGGCAGGTCGTTCGTTTAATGATCTGGCACATGTTCTTAAAGATAAGATACTTGAATACAGAAAAGCTAGGCCTCAGTTATCGTCGCAGCAGATTGCTAAGAAGTTTGATATTCCTAATTCTACCTTTAATAGACTTGAAAATTTAACGATCAAGGTTCCTAATTTTGATCAAGCAATAAAAGTACTTTCAGGGACTGGACATGAAAAGGAAATCCTCCCCTACTTTGAAGAATTTTATCCTAATCTTGCTGATACTTATAAGAAGGGGTTGGGGAGTAACCAAGTTCCAACTCTCTTGGATGAGGATGCTACTAATTATCTTCTAGATCAATCCTCTAGTAAGTTAATGATTATTGCCCTCTCTTCATCAGGTCTTAAAAAGTCAGTCGTAATAGAAGAATTTGGAAAATCAGGATTAAGAACTGTCGAAAGATTAATAGAAAAAGGAATTTTAAAAGAAAATGAATTTGAAACTTATTTCCCCAGAGAAAATGGTTCAAACTTATCCATAAAAGATACTCAAACATTAATATCGAGATCTCTAAGTCAATTTTTTGATATAAATGGATACGAAAATAAAACTTCTTTAAACAATATGAATTTTCAATCAGAATCAATTGACCTAGAAAAAGCTTATCCTTTAATTATAAACCTTACTGAAGAGTTTCAGAAAGCTATTAGAGAAATATTCAAAAATCCAATATATAAAGGTGAAGAAACAGTATTTGTTAGTTCGTTTACTGACTCCCTACTAAAGAACAACTTAATAAAAGGAAATATATAATGAAAAAGATTATCGCAATAACAGTTATGATGTTTTCATCAGTCGTTTACTCACAAGGATTAACAGCAAGAGCTACAGGTGTTGATGCAGGTGGAACCTCTGGAAGAATTCTATCTATAGAATCAGGATCTTCATTAAGATCAATAGAGGTAAGAGCTATACATAGAAGACTTGGACTCGATAGTGGAACAGACAGATCAACTTCAAGAATGCTACCGACTATATCTGTAAATCTGAATAATATTTCAGAGTTAACTCTTGATGATGGTACTGTTTTAAACAAAGTAGAAATTAAAGATTTATTAAAAGACAGTATTAGAAAAGATTAATTCTTAATGTAAGTTAAAAAGTTTGTATAAACTTTAAAAATTCTGCTCTCAGGATATAAGGTTGGTTTTTCATTTTCTAGAAGAATCACCTTATCATCTTGAACTAAAGGACCTAGGATTTCATCCTCTCCACTAACAATCAAACCAGCAATATATATAAGGTCTAAGCTTTCATCGCAATATACTAAGTCACTCATTGGAAACTCTTCTAAAATCTTAGACCAAGTCATGGTTCTAATTTTAGAGCGTTCGTTTAAGTCTGCTAGGTGGTTTTCATAGTTGGCTTGGGTGTTTTCTACCAAGCTATATTGGAGTTCAAGGAGTTTTTTGTCTGACTCCCCTATCTCGTCTTTGTACGAATTGTAAAAAGATTCAGCTCGGTTAAGGAAGTTATTTAGATGGTCATTTATCTTATCAAATGAGTCGTTATCTAAAAATTTATAAACGGCATCTATGCTTACGCCAGTTATAGGATCTGGGTTTTGGTAATGACTGATGACATAGCCTGGAGTCCAGGGAATCCATTTATACTCATTAAGAGTTGTCTCTACCTTAATGTCGTGGAAGATCCAGTTTATATTTTCTACTCCTAAATCAATTAGGCCCATAGGAAGGAGGTGACCTTGGAGGGTTAAGTTCAATTTTGCGCTCTTTAGAGATTTTAAAGATGCTTTGAATTCAAGAGTTTGAAAGATTGGGTTTAGGTCTGTCCCATCCGGGGATACATCTGTCCCATCCTGATTTGGGTCTGGGGTAATTTGCTCACGTCTTGAGTCTATTGGTGAGACCGTTGCCTTATCAGAACAAGAGGCCGCCAATAGTGCATAGATTAATACCAATAATAACAATTTCATGGGTTTAAATTGGCATTAAGGAGTTGATATTTCAAGGTAAGTGAATAGTTTATAGAGTGGTAGGCCTTTGATTTTGCAGGGAATTGTTTTGGGATTAGCAGGGTCTGTAAATGAGGAGTCACTTCACCGGGCCATCGCTCCTTTTAACTCCGGGATACAACACTTCCTATGGATACGTATATCTCAAGGGCTTGATAGTTAGTTTTTCTTTGATTTGAGCTTTAATAGATAAAAACTTGAGCTTGGAAATAATTAGACTTTTGTAGCGAAGTTAAATTTGTGTGGCTTTACTAATTAAGAGCGTACTTGTTAAAATAAATTAACCAAAAGCATATATGGTTTTAAACCTCTAGGATTAATTCAAAAAGGTCTTAGGGGTTTAACATTTAGCTTCTCAATTTATTATTCAGCGCCTTTGGTGATCTCTTATACTTTTATTGAACCTAGAGTATCATTATCAATTAAGCAGATTACACTTAATCTTTATAAACTTTTGACATAAAAAACAATTCTGTGGCGACCAAATGGCGACTAATGGTTCAAAAACGCCTCTTTACACCTAACAGCAGACAACAATAGACAACAACTCGCAAACGCATTGTGATAGTTCTAAACCAGTCATTGGTGACGGTTTAGTAATAATTTAAAAGACTTGTAAATTGCTGGAAATACCCCTTATTAAAATCCGCGAGAGGGCACCTAGGCAAATGGGATTAAATTTTCCTAAAGAAATATTGGTATTTCACAAAAATTTCTTAATGATTTTCAACGCGGTATTGGCCTGGATAGAATTTGAAAAAAAGATAAGCTTAAGGTCTGTAAACGCAGCGGAAGCCTTGGGCAGCTTGAGAAGGGATGGGAAGGGGGCCAAATGGACCAGCAATTGCATCTGTCCAGTTAGTTTGCGTGCTTGTGTGCCGAAGATCTAGTGAATATAATCCATAATTTATTGCGTAGGCTGCTGTACTCTGAAAAAATCCACCACGAAATGCAGCTCCATCATATCCGGGAGCTCCGTGGTCAGCAGAATTATGTTCAACGTATAGTCCAACACCATTCAAATGAGTGAGGCCAGTATCTGCTGGTTGAAAAGAATCAGGAAACATCACGTCACTTACCAAGACATTAGTATCAAGAAGATTAAAGTTAAGAGGACCTGACCATCCTGCACCCCTTGTAGCATCATTTGCTTTATCACCTGCAGCTATAACTGTAAATTCACCGGGAGTCGTAGTATCCCAATCAACCCATTCACCAAGAGAGCCAACCAGGTCCCAGACTTCTTCGCCGTTACTGAGAACAAGTTTTGCGAGTGGGTTTGTAGAAGATGTCGTGGCAACATTATCACTAAAGTCAGAATCAATTCCGTTACAAGATGGTGCACCTCCCATATTACCACGTTTAAGACAATCAGTACCAACCACTCCACTGGTCCAGTTTGCGCCTTGTACTTCTATATTACGAGCAATGGTCATATATTCGAGATTAGAAGTAAGGGCAAAAGTTCCGTCATTATTTGTATTACTATCAATATTTGCGCGAGTACCTTCTGAATTTAATCCATCACATAAATCCCATGCATCAAGAGCTATATTTTTCCAAGGTTTTCCATCAAAAGTACTTACCGGAATATGACTACCAGTTAATTTATCTACTGCCGAAATAGGAGCAACAAAGGTCCATGTTGAAACATCCAACTCGGCAGCGTCAACAACATCATCAACATTATCATCCGCCCAAGCTTTCGCCTCATATTTCATAATATAAAAATCACTTGTTCCTAGTGTTGCATTTCCTGGAACTAGAATATAATTTTGAAGACCGGCTATTACAGCAGGACTTGTATTAGGAGTTGATGCGTCTTCTAAACTAGTTGCCCCATTTATAGTAACTACAATTTTTGATTTACCACAGCTCACCATGACAAGTGTTAAACAAGTCCAGTTGAATAATATAAATAAGTTTCTGGTGAAGTTACACTTCAATTACTAACTCCCTTTTCATATAAGTCTTATCGACATTTTATTCAAGAAAATTAAAAGGTTAGGACAAACAAAGCACCTTTTTGAAAAAAAGACCCCCTATAATTCTCTTTTATATGGTATGTTAGGCACCGAGCCTACGCTTTATTTCACGGTCCACAAATTAAATATATCAGAGTTTAGAAAATTGAGATACAAAGTTGAAACTTGTAATATATTTATAACTTATCAAAATCACATAAAGTGGTACAAGTAGCTAGTACCTTATACAGCGATGCATTTTTTTGAAAAATATAACATTCCTATTCCTGAAGTAAAAGATCATGACTGGTATAATTCTGTCGTTCCTGAACAGCTTATGAATTTATTTGAAACTGATGCCGCTAATGATAAGTTTGATGCCATTCTTGTGGACGAAGGGCAAGATTTCAGTTTGGAGTTTTGGCTTAGTCTTAAAACCCTACTCAAAGATGACTTCAAAGTGTTTCATGTGGCGATTGATCCTTCTCAGCAAGCAAGATTTAATACTGATTCCGTAGAAGTAGATGATATCTTTGGTGAGATCAATTACTCCCCTATGATCCTTCAATATAATTGGAGAAATACAAAACGGATTGCAGATTATGCTAATAAAATAGCAAGAGAGCTTGATTGTAAAACCAAAGTTCATGGTACAGAGTATTCTCTTCCTGCCCTTACGCCTAGGGAAGAATATCCAAATGGTGAGAAGGTTTTTGAAATACAAGTTAAAGACAAAGATGAACTAGCTAAAGAGATTGAAAAGATATTAAGTGATTTAATCATAAATTGTAAAATTCCAAAAGATGAAATAACTATTCTTTCTGGTAATGGAATCAGAACACTTAGTTCTAATGACGGCCCAGTTAAATTTGGCCAAAAGTTAGGGAAGTACACGTTAGCTCAGTTTCCTAAAGACAATAAAGAGATTCAACTTGAGACAGTAAGGCGCTATAAAGGTCGTGAGAACTTAGTTATTGTTCTTATTGATGATGAGGCCCTTAATCCGAACTTAAAGTATATTGGTGCTACTCGGGCTAATGGCCTTTTGTATGTTATTGGGGTTAAGGGTTGAAGTCTTTTTTTAACTTAATTAGATCGAACATATCAAACTCCTTTCTGATTTGGAGTAAGCTTCAAAAGAAAAATTATATTGGGAAAGAGGTGCTAGGCGCCGAACATACAAATGACTCATTCTGATTTAGAGGCCCTAAGATAATTTAGAAAAAACTTCAGCGAGTTTTTCCTCAAGATATTGTTTTCGAAAAGGTTTAAACACGTATCCATTCGCCCCTTTTCTAATGGCATCTAAGATGATGGCCTTCTCTGATTCAGAACTAACCATTATGACAGGAAGTGACTTTAACCCTTCTTCTGCCCGAACTTCTTCAAGGAGTTTAAGGCCATTCATGCGATCCATTTGAATATCAGTTAAAAGCAAAGCGAAGGGATCATTGTCAGCGTTGGCTTGTTTAAGAAGCTCCAACGCTTCATCTCCATCACTAGCAGAAGTTAGATTATTAAATCCTAATTCCTTTAGGTCTGCTTCGATTCTCAGCCTCATGGACTCAGAATCATCTACAAATAATATTTTGGTATCTCTTGGAAACATAGTTTGTTGCTTATAGTTTAATAACCATCCCTTCTCTGGCAATTGCCCATCTTAATGTTTGTTTATTTTCTTTTAATTGAGTAGCTGTTTCTGGTCTTTCAAAAAAGTTTTCAGCTAATTTAGAAAGCTTAGTTATATGCTCATCCTTTGCTAAAGGATCATGATGCGTGAAAATAATTTCTTTAACCTTTTCCCTAAGGGCCAACTCCAGCCCCTTTGGAGCCGATGCATGACCCCAGTTTAGTTTTTCTTGAGCTTCTTCATAAGAGTATTGAGCATCAAATAACATCAGGTCTACATTTTGATAAAGAGGTAGGTCATCGCCTAATTCTTCTCTAGTGAGTCGAATGGCCTCAGTGTCTACGCAGTGCGCATAGGTTTTATTTTTGTTTTCAATTTTAAAGCCCCAGCAAGGATCAGGATGATCTAATTGATAGGGAGTCAATTTAATATCTCCTATAACTTTTGGAGACCTGGGACTTAACTGATGAAAGTTTATTTTTGCTGCTAAAGTCTCGTAAGGAACCGGGAAAAAAGGTTTTTTGAAAAGGGCCCTAATAACTTCTTGAAGCTCGGGCTGCACCGCATAAAAATTAATTTCATTGCCAGGAATATAAATAGGAGAAAAAAATGGAATTCCCATTAAGTGATCCCAATGGAAGTGGGTTAAAACCAAGTGGACAATTGCTTTCCCCTCACCTGCCCCCTCTTTAAAAAAGTCTTCGACTGAGTGACGAAGTCCAGTACCTCCGTCGAGAATGATTTTACTACTTTCAGATTTAACTTCGATACAAGTTGAATTTCCCCCAAAACCCCCATAACAATAATTAGGTAAAGTACTTAAAAACATATCGAGGTGCTCTTTCCCATCTAGGCCAGATTCGAAAAATAAATCAAAAATTTCTTTAATCCTAGTTTCGACCTCTTTGGGAGGCATAGGAGTTGGTAATGAGCCTCTTACCCCGTGGAGTTTGACTTCCATTAAGCAGCTTCCTTTGTATCTTTTTCTCTGTAAGGTATACTCTCAAAAGGTAGTATAATCTTAAAGCAGGTACCTGTCCCCACTTTTGTTAATATTTCTATTTTTCCATTTAAGTTATTTATTTCTTCTTTGATAACATTCATACCCACACCACGACCACTTAGATTATTAACTTTATCTGAAGTTGAAAATCCTTCATGGAAAATGAGGTCAATAAGTTGATCCCTATTTATATTTAAAGCCTGGTCTTCACTCAGGATTCCTCTCCCTAAAGCTTTTTGTTTAATCAGCTCTTCATTTATTCCTCTTCCATCATCGGCAATTGTAATAATAAGCTGGTTACCTTCTAGAATGTTATCAACTTTGACCAAGGCCGTAGTCGATTTCCCGGTCTCCTTTCTCTCCAGCGAAGTTTCAATACCATGATCCATAATATTCCGAAATAAATGCACTAGCGAATTAAAAAACTCTCCATAAAAGAAAGTATAAACTTTATGGTGCGCACCTGTTATCTCCCAGCGAACATTCTTTCCCGTTTTTTTAGATAGATTAATCACTAAGTCATGATATTTTTCAAACTTTTTCCCAATGGGAACCGTAAACAAATCCTCAATAATTCTTTTATAAATCGGAGATTTAATCCCTACTTCTGCTTTAACAAAGCTCTCTAGCTTTTTGGCCTTTGAAAAACTTATGTCAATTTTTTTAACTGGAACTCCATTTTCTAAATCAAGAAGATCTCCTCGGCTTTCAATAAACTTGTTGATAACGTTATCCATCATAGCATTATTAACCTGCACAAATTCTTGAAATTTAGAAATTTGCTCTAAGGTAAAGTTATGACTTAAATTTTTTATTCGATCTTCAAGCTCACTGGACAGCGGAACTAATTCTTCCATCTTGAATTGAGCAGAAGTTCCCTTAATCGTATGGGCATCCCGCATTAAAGAGAGCAGAATCTCACACTCTCCTTTTTCACTTCCACTCCTTAGCGAATAGGTATCTTTCTTGACTCGTTGTATTTGAACTTTAGTCTCATTGAGGTAATCAACATAATGATTTTTCTCTAATATAATGAGCTTCATCATTTCTATTTCTGAACGGTCGAGTCTGACTTTTTCCTCTAGTTCTTTTTCTTTTGTTATATCTTTTGAAATGCAAATAACATTTTTCAAAGTTTCATTTTCAAAAATCGGTCTAAAATTTAGGCGAATATCCCTGCCTTGATGGTTCTTAAATTCACGAGGTCCCAAGCCGATCATCGAATTAAAGTCCAAAACCCCATCAAACAGCATCTTAAGCCAAGATTTAATTAGTTCCTTTTCATAATCTTTCATCTCAAGAAGTTCATTTACATTACTTTGCAGCGGGTTTTTCTCAAAAAACTTTTTCACAGCTTTTGATACTTCCGGCTGAATATTTCCCTCCCTATCAAAAACAAAAAACCCCTCACTTAAATTATTCAATATATTTTCCACATGTTTTTTGCTAGAGGATATTTGAAACGATAAGCTCCAAATACTTCTTAAGATTAAATATAGAGAAATTGCAGCTAAAATAGCACCCAAAATCAATAGCCCAATGAGAAGAATTGACATTTTAGTGGCAAATATTTTTGATTCGTCAATGAGATTTATAGTATCCATCTGTATACGATCATTAAGTTTCAGTATTTCCTTATCTAGCTCAGCAACTACTTTAAGGGCCCTCTCAAAAGCACCTTTGGCGGGAGAAACGCTACGAGAAGTGATGTGAAGAGCTGACCACTTAGAAAAAGATTGGTAATGAAGCACCCAATCTTTTAGCATGGATGCAAGTTTTTGAGAGGAAGAATTCGCCACGTGTTGCTTATATAATCCAGTAACCAGAAGGTCTGTCCGCTTCATTTCTGTCCGAAACTGTTCAAGAGATGTTTTTCGCTCCTCACTGTTCATTTCTCTCAACTTGAAAAGCTCGCTTTGGAGATCCTTTAAAAGCAAGGTTAGATTTTGTATAGAGCGATTAGGGGTCAACACATTAACATTGAAACTATCCCACTCCTCCACGGATTTTTTAGATAAATAAATCCCCCCGATTCCCAACCCTAAAAAGACTACGCCTAGAATGACCGGAAGCAAGATAATCCTGAAATGAATTTTTTGATCCTGTATTTGAGATTTTCCCAACACTTTGACCTCGTTAAATTGTTATTATTCTTATCGAAAATAAATACTTTATTCTTAAGAACTTTCAACCGATAGGCCGTAATAGATCCAATACTTTTGGGACCTGCTCACAAGTACCATAAATTTAGGTCAATCTTGAATGAATAGCCTAATGTAAGTTATTGGAATTACAAACACATTTAGAAGGTATTATAATAATAAGATCGCTAAGCAATTTAAGAAAAAGAGAAAGTATGAAAATAAAAATTGGAACACTATTCGTCTTAAGCTTTTGTCTTCTGGCCTCCTTTTGGACATACTCCAAGGCCCCGCTCGATATTATGGTACTCAAAATTTATGGCTCAAAATTTGCTAAAGTAAAAAGAACAGGAAAAATACTTAAAGTTACTGAGTCCGACCTGCTACACGTAGGTGATATCATCGGCACCCAAACAGATCATATGGTAGAAATCTTATTTGGAGATGGATCCACTGTTATGGTTAAAGAAAAATCACAGTTTAAAATTACAGGAATGAAAAAAATTAAGAATTTTGCCAAGTGGTCATTCGATCTCATAAAGGGAACCATTCATGCGATGGTGAACCCCTCCAAAAAGAAAACAAAAGGCAAAAAGTTTACAAAAGAAGATATCAATTTTGTCGTTAAGACAAAATCCGGTGTTGTGGGAGTAAAAGGGACTGAATTTTCGGTCACATATGGTGAGGACGGAACAACAACCACCTTAGTGCTTGAAGGTGAAGTCTGGACTGCCCGATCTTCAAGTGATTTTGGAAAGTCCGGCCGTTTTCTTGCCTTAACTGCTATGACGGGTGCTAAAATTAATAACCGTGGAATTATAACTAGAGTAAAGAGGATGCCAGCAAGCATTTATAAGAAAATAAACCAAATTCAAAAGACCAAACCTAGCAAAAAACAAAAATCAAATAAGCCAAATCTCGACAATGTTAGAGTACCACTTGTTCTTATTAAAACAGAAGACATTTCTCAGGTACCAGGAGATACAGATTTCACTAATAGTCGAAAACCAGCTAACGATAGGGAAAGTCAAACTCATTGGCTTCCGACAAGATTAAAGCCAGAAGAAAAAGGTAAATATACTAATACAGAAACTGAAAAAATGTCAAAAAGCACTACACCTACGACTTCCAGCTCAGAGACAAATAGCAATTACCCAGGAATGATGGAAGAGAACGATCTCGACACCGATACGGACACCAATATAGATGTGTTTGAGGATATGTTAATCGAAGGTAAAGGTGTTTTCGGAACTGCAATAGATGGTAATAGTCCCTTCGCCGGTGACAGAACCACCTCATCATCCACGGGTTCATCAACCTCAACTACATCTTCAAGTATGGATATGGCCACTGAAGAAGAATATACTGAACCCCCTAAAGAAGACCGCGTTAAAGAAGAAAAAGAAGTCAGTAAAAAGTGACATGCCTTAGTTTTGAATAATCCGACAAAAAATAGACTAAAGAAGCCATCCCCTAGAGTGGCTTTTTTTTGTCTAAGAGTTAAAATATAGTGTATGTATTATACTTACTAAACTTGAGGTTATAATTAAGTTAATAATTCTTGCACTTTTGATCTTAGGTAGTATTTCAACAATACACGCTAAAAAGGTCTCTCCGTTTGAAAAGGCCTTGCAGCTGATTAATCAAAAGCAGCTTGATCAAGCAGAAGCGCTTTTTCGAAAAATTGTTAAAAATGACCCCTCCAATTTATCCGCCTGGCTCAATCTTGGGCATCTATTAAAACGGAAAGGTAAAAATAAAGAGGCGATCGCCGCATATAGTAAAGTAGTTTTTGCTAAAGGTGATATTAAATACCTAGGCAAACTTTATTTAATTCCTGCATTGGCCAGTTATGGAAGCGAGAATTCCGCGAAGCAACATCTGAACGACCTAAAACAAAGTGAAAACGATTTAACTCCTTCTACACGTCGGCAAATAAGGAACCTCGATCGACAAATCTTTGGAATTGATCGAGGCCCTGAATCAAAACTCTACCAAAGGGCCCTTAAACTAATGAATAAATCAAAGTATAAACTGGCCAAAAAAAATGTCAAAAAGCTATTAAAACATGACTCTTCTGGCGAAGGCAGGACATTAAGTGCTCTTGTCTATTACGCTCAAGGACTAAAGAAGCAGGCGATGGAAGAGTTGGAAGAGGCCCTCCAAAGGAAGTTTGATAATAAAAATAGAAGAGTAACTGCTGAAAGACTGTTTAGAAAGATTAGATCTGAGTTGGCAAAAGATTTCACTTGGTCCCTAGGTTTTATCTTTAACCGCGCCACTACCCAATCATCTAGTGGAAAAGATAATAAACACACAAGCTCATTTAATAATTATCTAGAATACAATTTAATTGATGAGCAAAAGTACGAACTATCTATTATAAATACAATAAACTGGACTCACACCTACAGAAATTTTCTATCTGAAGTTTATTCAGGAGGATTGGAGCTTCCTTACCTCTACAAACTTAATAGTAAAAACTTTTTGGAAATTACTCCTTCTATAACCTATATTTATAACCATTATAAGCCCTATTTTCTCGGCTGGGGTGCTCTGGCCACTTATACCCATCTTAGAAATACATGGCGCTACGATTTTGATCTTATTTACAATGGAAGTGATCCTCTACAATCCTCGTTAAACTTTTTACGGGGAGATTCGCAGGTAGTTAGCGCGAGGGCAAGTCACTTTTTCTCTATCTTTCTTATAAGGGCCAGTCTTTTTTATGGAATAGACAATTATAATGATCTAATTGTCAGTACAACCGAAAGAATACCAATAAATAATAATCGAATTGGCCTAAATCTTGACGCCATTATTTCAATAAATAAAAAGCTTAGCGTAAATATTAAACAAGGGTATCAAGTAAAAACTTTTGACCAACCATCTTTACCAGAAAACGTAAATAGGGAAGATAAAATATTAACAAGTCAGTTGGCCCTTTCCTTTAATCCTCATCGTCCCATTGGAAGTTTTAATTATATTCTTGGTGTGCGTTATTCAAAAAATGATTCCAACCTCGACGCCACCACAATTCATGACCAAAGTTCAGAGACCTTAAAGTTTTTCGGGGGTCTTAATTGGAATATTGTGCCTTAAAGACCACAATAATGAATTAAAACAAACTATACACTTTCTCCTTTTCAATTGAGATGAATTCTTTATCGAAAATTCACCATATCTTTTCTAATAAGCACTCACTTGTTTTGTAGGCCCAGTGGCAAGGTCGTCGTTTCTATTCGAAAATTAAAGAGCTAAATACTGTCAAACCGGCTCCGAAGCTTATATGAAAGAACAACATGATATTGATCGTGGTTCAGATATTATTGACAATAAAGATAGAAGTATATTTAAGGCCATTAGTAATCGATTTATTAATACTGGATTTCAAAATCTAGATATCAGCTTCGAACCAGAAAAACTGTCAGATTAATTATATTATTTTTTTGCAAAGGAAAAAGTGCATCTGAAACCAACATCAGTGTCTTTCACATTATCAGAGGTAAAAAGAAGAAAGGTGTAGATACTGGCGTAAGTCCCATCGTTCCATGACCTTCCACGATGAACGACATTTCTTTCAGACTTTTTCCAAGAGTTTTTCAAGCCAATATTATTATTTATTTTAATTGAATTGGCGTACTCACCTTTTCTTTCCCAATCAATCCATTCCCAAAGGTTTCCTGACATATCCCAGATCTCGTTGTTATTAGAAAGTTTTAACTGTGCCAATGGATTTCTGAGAGGACCAAAGTCGACTTCCTTATCTCGAACGGACAGATAGCCACTTGATACATTTTGGCAAGGCTGTTTAGAACCTACATTTCCTTTTTTTAAGCAACCAACTCCCACTTTTTTACCTGTCCAATTTTCATTTTGAGATTCAATATTTCTGGCTATGGCCATCCACTCACGGTTAGAAATTAACTGATAACCCTCACCCATCCCCTGACAGACCTTTTTTGCATTGGCTTGAGTAATCATTGCCCATGGAGGCATCTTTATATCAGTAGAAATTTTATTTTTATATTTTTTGGCTTCATGTTTCATAACACAAAATGAATTTTTGACAAAATTGTTGTTTAATTTGTTGATTGGAACCTGAATAAAACCTATTGGGCATTTTTCTTTAGAATGGAGTTGATTCAGAGGGAAAATCATTAGCAATATTATGAAAGATGATTGAATCGATACTTCTAATAATTTAAATGTTTTTTCCATAATGGATAACTATAGTCATAAATAAGAATTAAGTATACTGCGGCTTGTCCAACGCCACGCTCCAAGAGTATAATAAATTTCAGAGGTGTCTGATGACGCTAGATTTTCGATTAAATTTCTTCGTTCAATTCTTTAGCATTTCTATCGTCGTAGTTTTCAGGACTCTTTGATAAACAATTCTTTTTCCCATTTTGTTTTTCTGAATTGTTCTGAAATCTTTCTTTAATTTAATTAGATCAAACATACCAACCTCCTTTTTGATTTGGAGTAAGGTAAGTGCGAAGGAGCTGAACTAAACTGTAATGGGGAAGGTGAAGTTGAAAAATATTGTAAGGATCGATACCCAAATGAGTGGAAGCAGTGCCGAAAGGCGTTGAGCCAAACTCCCTCATGTGTCGTTGGCGGTCACAGAACAGAACATGGCGATATTCAGCAAGAACAAATAAACGAAGCCTTCTCAGATTATATGGCCTCTGAAGTGATGGGAGCAGTGATGGAAAAAACCAGTGAGCAAGAAAAATCAGATGCTCTTCTTTCTATTAGTTCACAAATTAGCCGAAGACATGATGGATGCTTAAAACAGAAAGGAAAAGATTCACACCCCAATGCTTATATGCGCTTGAATAAAATCATGATGAGTAGTGAAAAGGGACGAACTGGATTTGGCTGTCAGGATGGAGAAAAGAAATCATGTTCCGGTCTTTAGTCCTCGTTGCTATTCTCTATTCAACCTCAGTTATGGCCACCATGAAAATTGGATATATCTATCCAAACAACAAAAAAGCTAAAACAATTAAAGTCTTTAAGAGTGAAGGCAAGGCCTATGCCGTTTTAAAGGAAAATAAATCTGAAGTAAGCAAGAATATTAGTTTGCCTCTTTTTGAGCAAATTAGAAAAAATTTTATCAAGATCACTAAGGCCAAGAAGAAAACAGAATTCTCTTGTCCTAA
>JABGXW010000024.1 GCA_018675575.1 Bacteriovoracaceae bacterium
CGGGTTTTCTTTCCTTTCCCTGTAAGTGTTAATAAAGGAGGATTCTCCAATCTAAGGTTTGATATTCTCAGGTCACAAACTTCTTGGACTCTGGCCCCTGTATTGTATAGTAAAGTTAAGAGCGCAAAATCTCTGATTCCACTTCTTTCATTCTTCTCTGCACATGCCAATATTGTATTTAACTCACCAACCTCTAAGTAGTGCATCATTGGCCGAGCTGACCTTTTGAATGGTATCAATGCCACCTTCTGGCAAATAAGTAAATATTTGGGCTCTTGAGTTCCTAAGTAAGCAAAAAATGTTCTTAATACTGCTAGTCTGTGATTTCTGGTTGCGATTGAATTTTTTCTCTTCATTTCAATACTTTTTAAAAAACTTAACACAACATCAATTGTGAAATCTTCTACAGTTATCTTAACGATATTCTTCTTATTCTCCATGGCGACGAACAGCAAGAATAATTTCAAAGCATCTCTGTAAGCCTTGATAGTGTTCTTACTTACACCTCTATGAGTGATCAGATGATCTGTAAAAAAACTTTCAATATGTTTAGATATGATATTTCTCTTTTTCATAATTTCCTCTTGGATGATTTTTTTGAATACTCATTGAATTTTTCTCCAGCAATTTTCAAAGTATGCTTTGTCGGATGGAGATAAGTTTGAGTATAGGTTAGATTTACATGGCCTAAATAAGTGGCGAGAGCAGGGAGAAATGACTCTGGATTTTTTCCATTCTCATATATCTCTTCTAGTGATCTTGTTGCAAATGTATGCCTTAAGTCATGTAGTCTTGGTCTTGTCCCTTCATCGGTTAACAAATTAAGGCTTTTGATAACATTCCTAAATCTTCGGCTAATAGCATTTTCAAACACCCTGTTCCCAGTCATTCCAACAAAAAATGGATCTTCTTGGTTGGTTGTTCTCTTATGTCCTAAGCGCTTTAACTTGTATAACTTTAAAATATCAGTAACAGAATTTGAGATAGGAACAAGTCTCGACTTGTAAAATTTGGAGCGTTTTATAAATATCATTTTTCCTTTCAAATCAACATCAGCTAAATTTAATCGGGATATTTCTCCCACCCGTAATCCCGTTGAGTAAAGCAATCCAATAATTACAAAATGTGTCTCCTTTAAAAGATTTTTCTTTGGCATTTTCTTTAATGATCTGAGAATTGACTTAATTTCATTATCATTAAAAATATATGGGACAACCTTTCTTTTTCCGTACTTTATAAGTTTTGGCTCTGGAATATAGGTCTTTGGATTTTGTTGATACAGATATTTGCAAAAAACTCTTAAAAGAGTTACCCGATAACCTCTACTACTAGAATGAAGATGTTTTGTTGTGGCCAAATAGCTAATAATTATTTCTCGGGTAATTATTTTAGATTTTGGGTATTTTTCAAATATATAATTATCAAACTCAATAAATACATAATTGGTATTTCTCATTGCAAAACCGAGTGATAATCTAAACTCCATGTACTCTTTAAATTTTTCCTTAAAATATGACTTGTAGACTTTTTTCATAGCTTCACCTCCGGCCACTCTCTTAAAAAAGTTCTAAGCTGCTTTTCAGCTACTTTTGTATAGCAAAGTGTAGATTTTATTGATGTATGGCCTAATAAATCAGAAATATTTTTTATTGGCGTTTCTTGATTAATTAATTTTGATGCAAATGAATGTCGAATTGCATGAAAACCTTTCACACTTGATTTTATTCCAGCTCTTTTGTAATAAATTTTAAGAGTAGAGTTAAGACTGTGGCCTAATGGTTTAACATCTCCATTTTTTGTCTGCAAAAAGACTTCTGGATAATCACATTTTAGCCTACCATTCTTAATATAATCTAATAGTGCTTCTGCTACGTTCTCAAATAAGGGCAAGTTTAATGGACGCCCACCTTTGCATGATTCAAAGTGAATTATTCCACTTTTCCATTTAATGTTTTTTAGTAGCAAGGTTCTCGCTTGGTAATGCCTTAGACCGTAACTTGCAATAAGTAGAAGTATTGCATAGTTTCTTTTTCCATTGGGTGTATCTCTTTTAGGCATTAACAAAAGCTTTTCAACGTCTTCCCATGGAATTCCACGAGGGACTTCAGAGAGTTGCCATGTTGGCAATTTGGGGACAGAATCTTTTAGTTTATACTTTGTATAATCATAAAATTCTAAAAATTTGAAGAAGCTCCTTAAGGCACATATAAATTCTTTTTGATATTTCCTACAAAATGATGGTGCTTGCTTAATAATGTATTTATGAACAGATTTAGGCTTTAACATTCTTATTCGGCTTGGCGATGCAATTTTTTTGTACTCCTCAAGAAATGGCTTAATATGGAGAAGCCGCTGATAAACTGTTTTTTCTTGAACACTTTGAATCTCTAATTGAAACTCACAATACTCTCGTAATAATTTGGTGGTTGCACCTTTAAAATAATTTCGTTCAGACATGATCATTACCTCCTGTCTTTCTTGGTTGGAGGTTCTTATATCATTAGTATTATGTGGAGTTATTTAACGAATTTTAACAGGGTTTAGAGAGAGGAATTGATATTTTCTCAACATAATGATTAACTCAACATAAACGATCTTATGTTGAGCTACACATAAGGTCATCGCTGTGTCAGCACCATTGATCGACATGTATCCATTATAATTATCTCGTCCTTTCACTGGATTCCTAAGAGCGCGTTCGGCCGTATTATTATCCAGTGGAATCATGGGGTCATTTAAAAAAATAGTTAGTCC
>JABGXW010000005.1 GCA_018675575.1 Bacteriovoracaceae bacterium
CATGACTTCCACTATAGATTATTTCGTTTATGACAAGAACATAGACTTAACGATTTTATTTATCTTTATTGGTATATTGGTTTCGGGATATCTCGTACTCACTTCAACTCCAGATTAGTTATAGCTTGAGAGCACTAACACTGCTTCTTTATTTATTAGTGAAATAAATCTTATGACTAGATTTTTGACAATATCCATAATATTTCACTATTTTATCTTCGAAAATACGATAACTACCTAAAATTAAGACAAGCCTGATCGTGAATAATGGCACAAGTATTGCAATTTATATTAGAAATAATCCAAGAGAGGGATAAATGAAAACGACAATAATCACATTAATGGCATTTTTAATCATGGGCCAAACGGCATTTGCAGCAATTGTTTGCTCTTCAGACAGAATGCAAAAAGATTTAGTCATCTCAAAGTCTTCAATTGCTTTCCAGGAACACAAGGATTCCTCAGATTCGAGAAGTATTGCATCAAGCAACCTTCTTGGAGTAAGAACAAAGAAAACTGCTAAAGGGTTTAATAAAATTGTTTTTTTTGAAGGGCAAAAACATACAATTCATGTGGAAGATATTAATAGTTTTACAGATGTAGATGACTATATCACTATTAGATCTCAGAAAGGTCATGAAATTATTTATCCATTAAGTTGTCTAAACTCTTAAGTTATCGTCCAAATTTGAACTGCTCTATCCCATCGGAAGGAGTTGATACATCAGGAATCACAAAGTTTTTACATCCAGAAATTCTTTTGGATTTTTCTTTTAACACTCTGGCCCTTTGTGGAAGTCTATAAAAATTTGAATAGGTCATTTTACTTTCATAATTGTAAAGTGCTAATTCGACTTCATAATCTCCAGCAAGATATTCTCCCCCATTAATTTTCTTCGCATTATATTCATACTTATTTACCTTTTGATTTATGCGAGATTTTTTTAAGAGCGAAGTTGTTATTGGAGTAAGTGGTTCTGACATGTTTTCTATTTTTGTTTCAGTTATCTCAAGATTATGCTTAAAAGCAGGGCAAGAGAAGTTTTCAAAGCGTGTCGACATGGCCGATGCAGGATAATAGACTCTGATATGGCCAAACTTTATTTGCTTCATTCTTTTCCTTACGCTTGACTGACCTGGTACTATCAACGGAACGTAAAATCGGCTTAGAATCGTATTTTTTGTTAATGTTTTCTTTCTCAATATGATGAGCCATGAATTAATATCGGTTTCAGTAAGTATCGTATCGAGATGATTTGATTCCAGAAGAGGAAATTTAATTTTTATTGTAAATCCCTTTGAAACTCTTTGTTTTTTTCTTGGACCAACTCTCCAGACGACTGGCCTAATTTCCTTAACTCCTGAATCTACAGGTTTAATATATATTTTTTTTCCTTTTTGAGAAAAATTTGAATATTTGGTACAGCTAACCATCAAAATACTTATTAGTAAAAAGATGTAAGAAGTAAAATTGTTGTTCTTAATATTCTTCATATTATTATTTAACCAACAGATAAGGGCCATTGCTATTGATAATTTTAATTGAGGTTTCTATAGGGATCAAGAAAGCACTATAAGGATTAAGATCTATACTCATACCTTTATATTGAAGTTCCAAACTTTGGTCTAAGTTTATAAGGGAATAATGTCTATTACCTTTATTCACTATTTCAATCATCTCGTTGGAGGCTGATAGAATTTCGACATTGAATTGATCGTGTTCAACGAGTTGAGAAGGAGCATTGCTAAT
Organism: Bacteriovoracaceae bacterium; assembly: GCA_018675575.1. Lineage (GTDB taxonomy): Bacteria > Bdellovibrionota > Bacteriovoracia > Bacteriovoracales > Bacteriovoracaceae > M0603. The sequence goes on from JABGXW010000005.1 coordinate 1,751, forward strand.
TATTGACTTTTTAAACTTAAAATATTCTTTATTATTTTTCTCTGCAGAAAAGTTTATAACATCAATTGCTTTATCAACATGAAGGGTTCTACCTTTGCCATTTTTATCTACTCTGTTCCAATCCCAAACTCGATATGTCACACCAGAACTTTGTTGTATCTCAGCAAGGGTTATCCCCTCTCCTATTGCATGAATAGAGCCTGCTGGCACATAAAAAAAATCACCTTTTTTCACAGGGTAAAAGTTTAATAGTTTAGATATATCATCATTATTTTCTATTCCATGTCTTAAACTTGCTTTTGTAACGTCTGGTTTTAATCCTAAAAAGAGACCACTGCTGGGGTCTGAATCCAAAATAATCCAACATTCTGTTTTCCCTGATTGTTGTTCATGTTTAAGAGCATACTCATCTTCAGGATGGACCTGAATAGACAGGTTATCGCCGGTATCAATAAACTTAACGATATAGGGTAAATGAATAGGATCGACCAGCTCATCCAATGCTTCCCCTTCTAAGAGACTGGGCCCATCAGGATGACATGAAACCTCCCATGTTTCTCCCAGAGGCAAATCGGAAGGTAAATGTATAATATTCTTGAGGCCACTAAGCCGAGAACCGCCCCAAATTTTTTGCACCACGAATGGACTCAAGATCCCTGCACTTATCTCTTTAAAATCATTAGTCATGTATGAACCTAGTTTAATATTTTCCTCGTTTGACCTAGCTGAAATGAGACTTTTATTTGGTCATTATTCTTTCATATTTACTCTATCATGACTAATATTTAGAGTAATTTAAAGGACATAGAAACTTGTAAATTCCCATCTCATTCTGTCAGGAATAAGAGTAAGATAGAATATGTCAAATAAGTTCAGAGTTTCTGTTTTGCCTGTGCCAGAAGTTGTATTCTATCCCAATACAGTTTTGCCCATATATATCATGGAGTCTGCTTATATAAAAATGGTTCAAGACGCGGTAACAAATAATGAACTCATTGGCATATCATTAGCACAACCTATTAAGAATCAAAGAATAGGTGAAAGAACCAAGTTTACTCCAAGTGACATCTGCTCTATTGGATCTCCAGTAATTGTCGCCCCTCTAAATGAAGGAACTTTAAAAATTCTAATCAAAGGAGTCAAACGAGTTAAACTTTTAAGTATTCATCAAAATTTACCTTTTCTTATCTTTGAAGCCGAAGACTTTATTGACGAACAAAAAGCAACAATTATGAGTGGAGGAGAAGTTGAAAGACTACGAACTATACTTGAACTTTGGCTTATCGAAAATATAAATGATACTATCGAAAGAGAATCATTTAACGAAAACCTTAAAACTCTTTCTCATATCGTTGACTATATTTGTATGTTCCTCATTCAAGATGTCATGATGAGACAATCTCTTTTGGAGAATAACTGCCTCGGAGACAGAGTTAGAATCTTAAATCTATTACTAAAGGACTGCAATCCTTTTGAAGAAGATTTACTGATCGTTGACGCTTTTAAAGATTTTGAAAAACTAGAAAAGTATGCAAAAGCAGAACATTAGAATAGAGGTATAAAAAGATTAATAAAAGACAATCCAGCACCAGACACTACCGGTATTGTTAAATTATCATCAACTAATTCTGAAAGAAGCTCGCTCAGAGCACCAATAACTCCACCAAAAATAGCAAAGACTAATAATTGTATTGTTGGTTCAGCAAATATCATTCCATATACTAAAGTTACTAAGTAACAACAAAGATAACCGGCGACAGTTCCTTGGAGTGACTTATTTGGTAAAATTTTATCTTTTCCATAAAGTATTCCAAAATAAGAAGAGATAGGATCAGAAAAAACTAAAAAGAGAATAGATAAAATTGCGATTCTTTCGGGAAATAAAAAGAGACTTAAGGCCACTCCGAGAGAATAAAATGGAAAACCGCTCAAGGAGGTTTTTTCAGACTCCCTCATAAAAGGACCCATAAACATCATCACAAATTTATTAATGGTGTCATTTTTAAGTCGAGATAGATCAATGATGAAGCCAAAAATGGCAACACCAAAGAGAATATAAGACATCGTTCGAGAATCAAGTCCTGACTTATAGTATATATAAAGTCCCATCAGACCTGTTCCCATATGCCATAGCTTTCTAATCACGTGTAAATCGGATCTTAAATGAAATTTAACTGCATTTAATGTGTTAAAAACTTGTATATTCATCTAGGTCTTCTCCAAAGTATGGGGCCCCGCGCCACAAAATCTGACTATTTTGCTTTTATGAGTTTATCTTTATTCAGCATCCATGTCCAACTACGAGAAAATATTACACATCGCGTCGAACCGTCTGGAATTATTGATATAGCCCTTACATTATATGAAATCTTCAATATAATATAAGATGTGGGTCTGTTGAATCAGGCCCCTTTGAAACTTATCAAAAAGGAAACTACGGATTGGCTTCACTTTTTAATCCTGAACTAAAAGAATTTGGCCCATCAGATGTCTATCAAGAATTAAGTTCTAATAGAAGACAGAAGGTCTGGGCAATTGGTGGCGGTAAAGGCGGCGTTGGAAAAAGTCTCATCACGTCTAATCTATCAATATGTTTAGCTCTTATGGGCTATAAAGTTATCGCTGTCGATCTTGATTTAGGTGGTGCTAATCTACATACCTGTTTAGGTGTTCCCATTCCAGAACGAACATTATCAGATTATATTTCTAAGAAAGCAAGATCCTTAGATGAACTCATTACTCAAACTCCAATAAAAAACTTATCTATTATTAGTGGAGCTCAAGATGATGTCGGTATTGCAAATCTAAAGCATATGCAAAAAGCAAAAATTCTTAATAAACTACAAAGACTTGATGCCGATTATATTTTGCTAGACCTAGGTGCGGGAACTTCATTCAATACGTTAGATTTTTTTATTTCTGCAGACCAAGGTATTTTAACTGCTCTGCCTGAGCCGACCTCTATAGAGAATACCTATCGATTTATTAAATCTGTTTACCATAGGAAGTTGAAACTTGTTGAAGGACTTTTAGAAATCGGTCCTCTTATTGATCAAGCTATGAATGCAAAGATTTCTCAAAACTCTACCCCTGCAGACTTAATAGATCGAGTGATTGATATCAACCCCGAAATGGGACATAAACTTAGGCACGAGATTACTAAGTTTGCACCGAAGCTGATTATCAATCAAATTAGAACTCAAACAGACGTAGACATCGGTTTTTCAATGAAAATCATATGTAGGAAATATTTCGGAATAAACTTAGACTATGTTGGATATCTTGATTACGATGCAACAGTATGGCAATCAGTGAAGAAGAGAAAGCCACTTCTAATGGAATTTCCAAATTCAGGGCTAGTTGGAAATTTCGATAGAATTGTTCATCGACTTCTCAAGATAAACTAAAATAAATAAAATTGCGCAGGTAAATATGAGTAACGAAAAATTAAAAAACTATTATGAAATTCTTGAAATTCCCACTGATGCAAGTGCAGAGGAAGCTCATCAGGGTTATATAAAAACGAAAAATGCTTATTCTAATGATAGCCTTGCTTTGTATTCGCTGATGAGCCAAGAGGAATGCTCTTCGATATTAGAGTTAATTGATGAAGCATATACAGTCATTTCTGATCCTAAACGAAGAATTATCTATGATGAGATACGAGGAATAAATCAGACAATGTCTGGCCCCCGAAAAACTGTCACGTATGACATCCCAACTCCAGGCAAAGAAGATGTAGTAACTCATGAAAGCTCTAATGCATCTAACATGATGGCGAAAATTGTAGCAAAGAATAGGTTTGCGCTTGAGTATCCAATCGATGAAGAGTTTGAAAAAAAAATAGAACAGACAACAAAGTTCACCGGTGAACTACTTCGAAAGATTAGAGAATACAAACAAGTTGATATTCCAAGACTCTCTGACATGACAAAAGTTTCTAAAACATATATCCGTCATATTGAAGATGAAAATGTTGATAAACTCCCAGCATTTGTCTATGCAAGAGGTTTTGTCTATCAGTATGCAAAATGTTTAAAACTAAATCCAGAACTTGTGGCCACAAGTTATATCTATCATATTAAAAATCTTAATACAGAAGCTGAGTAAGATGAAACATTCGGAATCCCAACAAGATGTTGGAGAGGATGAGTACATAGAAATCGTCATTTCTGCTCATGATGTCATTGAATACAAAAGATTGGATGTATTTCTCGCGCAAAAAATTTCACATCTCTCTAGATCTTTCTTAAAACAATTATTTTTAAATAAACAAATTTCCCTAAAAGTTGAGGAAAGTAAGAAATTAGAATTAAAACGAATGCCAGAAGAAGGATCAATAATTCAAATTCAAGTTCCTCCTCCATTACCTGACAAGGCGCAGCCAGAAGAATTACCTTTAGATATCTTATTCGAAGATGAACATCTATTAATTCTCAATAAAGCTGCAGGCATGGTGACTCACCCTGCTCCAGGAAACTGGACTGGCACATTAGTGAATGCTGTTTTATTTCATTGTAAAGACTTGGTAGGAATGAGTGATACAAAGCGTCCCGGAATTGTTCACCGCCTCGACAAAGGTACCAGCGGATTGATGGTGGTTGCTAAGTCAAGAAAATGCCACGAAGGTCTTGTTCTTCTTTTTTCCAGACATGACATAATTAGAAAATATGAATGTTTGTCTATGGGTACGAAACAAGATAAATGTGGCAAAATAGAATCTTTAATTGGTCGTCATCAAAATAATCGATTAAAAATGACGACACAGGTTTCAAAAGGAAAAAATGCCATTACTCATTACAAAGTCATTAATTACTTTGAAAATTTGACTCATATTGAATTAACCTTAGAAACAGGGAGAACACATCAACTTCGTGTTCATCTTAGTGAGATCCTAAAGTCAGCTATTCTTTGCGATCCTATCTATGGAAATCCCAAACAAGACTTAATTCGAGTTGGAAAAGAATTAACAAGTATCATTTCTGGCCATCCACATCCTTTTCTACACGCCAAGACTCTTGGATTTAAACACCCCATAACAACTGAAGATTTGTTATTTGAAACAGAACCGCCTAAAGAGTTTCAACAATGTTTAGACTATTTACATAAATATGAGTTGAATTTGTGAGTCTCATATATAAAAAGACAGTTCCTCATGGTGAGTTTCATGTCTATTCACAAAAACCTGACATACCTTTTACTTGTGTAAAACAAATACATAGCGATATTATCGTAGACTCTAAATCAGAGTTAAGTCATTACAAAGCAGATGGAATCATCTCTAGTAATGGTAGTAAGAATAATTTCAATTTATGCATTGTCACCGCAGATTGCCTCCCTGTTTATATCTGCGGTGAAAAGGGTTACGCCATGATACATGCAGGTTGGAGAGGTCTTCACAAAAAAATTATTCAAAATGAAAAAATAAAAAGTATTTTACCTACCTATGCCTATATTGGTCCACATATTGGCCAAAAAAACTATCAGGTTTTAGATGAGTTCCATACCTATTTTCCCCATTCAAATTGTTTAGAAGTGGACCCTGAAGACACTCAGAGGTTTAAACTAAGCCTTCTAAAGGAGGCGCAATATCAATTAAAGCAAATAAACGCGAAAATCATAATTGAAAATGCAGATATATGTACTTTTGACCACAAAGAACTTCACAGTTTCAGACAAAATAGCACCACGTCACGAAACTGGAATATATTTGTCTATCGATAATGAACAGTTATAATCGTAATGTAATAAATATTTTTGGAGTCACCAATGTCAGATAAAAAATCTATCCACAATGCATCTTTTAACTCTCATGCTCTTTTGGTTTTTAGTGCACTTTGTATGATAGGCACATCTCTCTATCTCACTAGTCATTACTTTAATACCTATTATACAGTTGGCTTTTCAGGATCTGGGCTCTGTGAACTTAATTCATTTTTTAGCTGTGATAAGGTGACTAACTCTGGAGCTTCTAACTTATTTGGTGTGCCAATATCATTATTTGGAATTCTAAATGGTATTCTTATACTTTCAGGTTACATCTTTACTAGCAGAGAAACAGAGAAGTCCATTACAAGCATCATCTTACTAAATGGAGTACTGTGTGGAACTTTATTTCTTTACTCATTAATTGCACTAGGTGGTCTTTGCCCATTTTGTGCAATGTATTACGCTGTCTCAATTCTTGCTCTCTTTGTTTATTACAAAAATTCAACATTCGAAAAGCCGGATATCAAATCGTTTCTTATCATTGGATTATTTTTTCTAACCTCTTCAGGAGTTATGTATGGATTTGTTCAAAGTAAAGAGCAGCAACAACAAGATATTGCCAACAAAGAATCTGTCGCTGGTCAACAAATGGTTGAACAATATAAAGGTTTAGATAACTTAGGAACTCCTGAGCCTGAATCACCATTCTCACTAGTAAGGGCCACAAAGAACTTTTCAGACTCACCAATTCAACTAGTTATATTTTCTGACTTTCAATGTCCTGCCTGTAAAATGCTTGCAGCAGTAGCTCATGAAGTTATAAAAAAATACGAAGGTAAAGTAAGTGTTCAATATTTTTTCTACCCTTTAGATCATACTTGTAACCCTGAGATGCAAAGACCTTTACACCCTCTTGCCTGTCAAGCCGCGTATCTTGCATCATGTTTACCTCAAAAGTTTGTTTCTGTTCATGATGATATTTTTAAAAACCAAGAGAACCTTTCTCAATCTTGGCTGGATGATTACGCAAAAGATGAAAACGTTCTCGACTGTATGAAATCACAAGAAACAAAAGATAAAGTTGTAGATTTAATTAAACAAGCCAAGCCTTTTAACATTAGCTCGACCCCTACAATGCTTCTAAATGGTGTAAAAGTTGAGGGTGTTATTCCTATCAATAGTCTTATTCCTATTTTTGACATGCTTATAGAAAAGAATGAAAAAAAATAAAGTCATTCCAAGGCTCTCAACTCCTATCATTGAGACCCATTGCCATTTAGATTATTTAAAGGAACTCCCTCTAGATACTTTACTGAGTAAATGTATCGAAAACAATATTGAAAAAATAATCACTATCGCAGTTGAGCCAGATAATTTTCAACAAGTTTTGAAATTAATTAATGAAAATGAATTTATCTATGGAACTCAGGGAGTTCATCCCCACCAAGCGATTACATATAATAATAATGTTAAAGACGAAATAATTAAAAACTCCAAACATAAAAAGGTATTGGCCATAGGAGAAATTGGACTGGACTATCATTATAATAAGTCCCCTAAGGACAAACAGATTGAAGCTTTCGAAGCTCAACTTGAACTTGCTTGCGCTGAAAATCTCCCCGTTGTCATCCATTCTAGAGATGCGGAAGATGATACCATCACAATCTTGGAAAAATTTGCCCCTCGGTTATTACAAAAAGGCGTTATCCACAGTTTTACTTCAGAGATAAGACTAGCTAAAAAGGCCATTGAATTAGGGTTCTACCTAGGCTTTAATGGCATCATAACCTTCAAAAATGCCGAAAATGTGAGGGCCGCTTTAAAGATTACCCCACTGTCAAAACTGCTGTTAGAGACTGATTCGCCCTATCTAACACCTGTTCCATTCAGAGGTAAAGAGAATGCTCCTTATTACCTTCCTTGCGTAGCTCAATACATGGCCGACTTTTTAAATCATGACTGTGAAGAGTTATTAAAACAAATTCACCAAAACTCAATGTCATTGTTTAAATTCTAGTCTTTATAAATCTATAAGGCCTTCCGATAAGTTATGTGAGGGCCATATGAAGAAGTATATTTTCATTTTATCATTATTATTTACGTCTCAAACCTTTGGACTAGCGAAAATACCTATTCCGGTTGTCGGAATTTCCAACACTGATATGAGCGCTATGTACAACCTAGATACTCGGCTTAAACCATTGAAAGTGGTCTTGGATTGTCAAAGCTTTCTTCATGGAGTAAATCTCTATCAACAAAATTCGAACGGAGACTTTGTTAAAGAGATTGAATTTTACTTGTACGAGTCTGAATGTTACGAAATTTATAACTTTGTAAAAAAACGCTCAGACCAAAATCAATCATCGTGCATCGTCCTCGATACGGATAAAAAATCTTATGAATTATATGATTCTTGTACCCAGGCCAGCCAGAATATTTAATTATTTTTAATTTCTTTATCTACATTTTTAAAAGTCTTGTCCATCATCGCGTTCTGAATACTTGAGAAAACTTTAAATTGAACATCTGAAGATCCGATTAGGTCATTATGATCTTCTGAGGAAAGATGATTGATAACATCAGTCTCCTCTGTTTTTCTTGCAATATTTGGGGCATCACTCAAAAAAGTCGACCCATCTGTAATATAGTTTAAATTCTTAACAACATTTTGAGGAATGATATCATTATTAAATCCTACAGAATCCAGAGTGACTAACAAATCAACCCTTTTAAAGCTATGAGAGGCAGAGTTTAATGTATTACTAATTTGAACAGCAGTATCTGAACCCATTCCGTGACCGACTAAAATAACAGGTTGGCTTGGTGGACGTTTCATTATTTCTTCAATCATTTTATCTTCATCTTGCCATGAAAAATATTTTCCATCAGAAATATGATCAGACATTTCTTTCATTCCTCCACCATCATTACCTATCATCTCGAAGCCTCTGATAAAGAAAATAGCTGGTTTATCAATTATTTTCCTGGTGTTAAATTTTGATTTTGTGACATTTTTTAAATTATCTTGATTTGATACGGAAAGTTTCTTAGCCTGATCAGAAAGTTTAACCTTTGTGGCCTCTTCTTGAACAATAGCACGTATATTTTCTGCATGCTCTTTAGCCGCTTCTGAAGTAATTGATTTTTTTTCAACAATAGAATCTCTTTTTGCTGAAGCGCTCGTTCGTTGTTTAAAATCATGTTTAATGCCGTTCTTGCCGACAGAATCTACTGAATTCATTGTAACTATTATATCTTTGACGTAGCATCAGAATAAGTGAGCAAAAAGCCCCCTCTCTCAAATAAAACAACGCAAAGCATAAACGACTTGGCCAGTATTCCCTAGTTTATTGGTCATTTAGGCTACCAATAGAGTCATATATATGGCATATTCTCACCTATTTTTAACAGCTTTCTGGAGTTTTTATGTCAAGAATAAAAATCGGCATCAATGGCATGGGCCGTATTGGACGAACAATATTAAGAGAAATTTTTCAAAGAGATTTAACTGATCAAATTGAAATTGTAGCAGTCAATAATCCAGGAACACCAGAAGAGTATTGTCACCTTATCCGTTATGACTCTATTCATGGAAGGTTTGATGGCAAAATTAAATTGGCTGGAAAAGATTTATTAGTTAATCAACATAAAATTAAGTTCTTTACTACAAATGATCCTACTGAAATAGATTGGGATTCTGTTGACGCGGAAATTGTTATCGACGCTACTGGAATTTTTAAAGACAAAGCAAGCCTATCAAAACATTTAGGTAGTACAGTTAAAAAAGTCATCTTATGTGCTCCTGGTTCTGATCTTGATGGAACTTTTGTCATGGGAATAAACCATGAAACTTATGACAAAGACCAACATCACATCATATCAAATGCAAGCTGCACAACCAACTGTCTTGCTCCTATAGTAAAAGTTCTAAATGATAGATTTGGAATAGAGTCCGGAATGATGACAACAATTCATTCTTATACTTCTGATCAACAAATTTTAGATGGCTCACACAAAGACCCAAGAAGATCGCGAGCTGCTTGTTTATCAATGATTCCTACTACTACAGGAGCAGCGAAAGCTGTTGGCCTAGTTATCCCAGAACTTAAAGGAAAGCTTGATGGCTATGCAGTCAGAGTTCCTACTCCAAATGTTTCGTTAGTTGATTTAACTGCAAGCTTAAAAACCAAAGTCACAAAGGAAGATATTAATAATGCTGTCCAAGAAGCAGCTGCTTCTAACTTAACTGGTATTTTATCTTATACTGAAAAACCTCTTGTTAGTTATGACTTCCTGGGGATGAGAGATTCTTCATGTGTAGATGGTGAACTAACTAATATTGTTGATGATAAAGTAAAAGTTGTCGCTTGGTATGACAATGAGGCTGGATTTTCAAATAGAATAATAGATTTGGCCCTACATATAGGAAATCAACTTTAATGGGATTGAATTACATAGATGATGCCGATTTTCAAGAGAAGAAAGTTATCGCAAGATTTGATTTCAACGTTCCTCTGAAAGAAGGTAAAATTCTCGACACTACAAGAATCGATGCGGCACTTCCAACGATTAAAAAGATTCTGGAGGGTGGCGCAACTCACCTTATTCTTATGTCCCATCTAGGAAGACCAAAAGGCAGGAGGAACAATGACCTTTCTTTACTTCCTGTTGCGGAGTATTTAGCAGAACAATTAAACGAAGATGTTTTGCTTACTGAATCCGCATTAGACCGTGGAATAAAAACTATTATCAAATTAAAGAAAAACAAGATCCTGCTACTTGAAAATCTAAGGTTTCATCCTGAAGAAGAAGCGGGCTGTAAAGAGTTTGCTAAATCATTATCTGATTATGCAGACCTTTATGTTAACGATGCTTTTGGGACCGCTCATAGAAAGCATGCTTCCACCTACCATATTAATACTTATTTCAAGAACAAGTCTTATGGAGGATATCTACTTAAAAATGAGATCTCTGCTTTAAATAATGTTGTGGATCGTCCAAAGAGTCCTTTTGTAGCAATCGTTGGTGGCGCAAAAGTGTCCGACAAGATAAAAATTATTGATCGACTACTCTCATCTGTTGAGTCACTTATAATAGGTGGGGCTATGGCCTATCCATTTTTAAAAGCCAAAGGACATGGAATAGGAACCTCACTTTGTAGCGAGGAAGATGTTAAGCTTGCAAAAAAAATTCTAAAGCAATCTTTCGGTATGAAAATTCTTCTTCCTCTCGATCACATAACCAGTCTCGAGTTTGCAGGTTCTCCAATAGTTTACAATGATGTCAACATCCCTGATGATCAAATGGGTCTAGATATTGGTCCAAAATCTGTTGAATACTTTAAAACTAAAATTCAATCTGCCAAAACTATTCTCTGGAATGGACCCATGGGACTTTTTGAGTATGATGAGTTCAGCAAAGGAACATTTGATATTGCAAATGCCCTAGCAGAGAGTAATGCTTATACTTTGGTAGGCGGTGGAGACTCAGTTTCTGCGATAAATAAAACCGGGCTGTCTGAAAAAATGTCGCACGTTTCGACTGGTGGAGGAGCATCATTAGAGTTTATAGAAAATGGAACTCTTCCGGGAATAGACGCCTTAAAGTTTGGTATAAACCTCTAAGTTATTCACTAATAGGAGTAATAAAATGAGCAGAATTATTCACGTATATGGAAACTGGAAAATGAATCATCTAAAAAGTGATGTCATAAACTTTATTTCGAAGTTGAGTGAATCTGTTATTGAATTAGATTGCAAGCAAGGAGTCTGCCCTCAATCAATACATTTATCGATGATTATTGAAGCTTTTGCTAAAAAAGGTATACTTGTAGGATCTCAAAATTGCTCACACGAAGCCTTTGGAGCATTTACTGGTGACAACTCACCGCAGGCACTAAAAGACATAGGGGTAAACTTCACTCTCGTTGGCCACTCAGAAAGAAGATCTATATTTAATGAAGGGCATGAAATTTTAAATTTAAAAGCGAAAAAAGCTTTAGAATGCAACTTAGATGTTGTATTTTGTGTTGGTGAAACGCTCGAAGAAAGAGAAAATAATAAAACTTTCGATGTTCTTAAAGAACAGCTCGCTGAAGGGTTAAAGGGAATTTCAAAATCAGATCTTTCACGTGTCATTTTGGCCTATGAGCCAGTTTGGGCCATTGGAACCGGCAAGGTAGCGACTCCAATGCAAGCAGAAGAAACACATCAATTTATTAGAAAGTTTGTCAGCGAAGAGTTAGAATTTATCGCTGAAGATGTTTTCATACTTTACGGTGGATCGGTAAAGCCTTCCAATGCAAAAGGTCTCTTTGAAATGGCCAATATTGATGGTGGCCTGGTTGGTGGTGCAAGTCTTAAAGCAGAAGATTATTTAGAACTTTGCAAGATTGCAGATCGAACAATGAAGTAAGTCATTTAAATTACTACGAGTAATTCTCTAACTATTGCTATATCCATTGATATAAAGTATTACTGGAACATAAATAATTAATTTTAGGATAAAAATATGATTACAACTTTGATGATTTTCCAAGCCTCGGTTTCTTTACTACTTATCATCCTCGTTCTTTTACAATTTGGTAAAGGTGCTGAAGCAGGACTAATGGGTGGCGGAGCATCCGAATCAGTTTTTTCAGGATCTCAACAAGGAAATATACTAAGCAAAATAACAGTTGTTCTAGCTGTTCTTTTTCTAGGAAACTCTGTTCTTCTAGCTAAGCTTCAGTCCCAAAGAACTGGAACTTCTCTTATGGACGGTGAAGCACCTATAGCTCGTCAACTTAACCAAGATGCTAAAAAAGAGAAGCCTTTAGCTGGCGCTAAAGAAGCTGTAAAAGTACCCAAGGCACAAGTACCTAAGGCACAAGTACCTAAGGCACAAGTACCGGCTAAAAAGAAATAAGTTTTCTTTTAAAGGTTAGTCATGACACCAGACTTTCAAGATTTAATAAAGACTGAGTATCATCATTTAGATACCTATTATTTTAACACGGCCTACTTTGGACCAAGTCCTTACAGTGCTAAACAGAGAGTCTCGAGGGCACTACATAAAGAGCTCGACCCCTCTTATCATAATTACAATACTTGGATGGGCGTGAGTGAGCGAGTGAGAATTCAACTTGCCGGAATCATCGACTGTCATCCAGATCATGTTATGCATTCAACCTCTACCTCAGATATTATCAATATTGTGGCCAACGGATATAATTTTAAAGATGGCGATGTTGTTGCTGCTATTGATAGAGACTACCCCTCAAATATTCTTCCTTGGATGTTGGCCGAAAAAAATGGAAAATGTAAGTTTGAGCTAATGAATTTGAAAGATGAAGTTTTGCCTACTCCTGATTGGTTGGCAAAAAACCTTCCTAAAAAAACGAAGATTTTTAATTCTTCATTCGTTGCATTTGATACAGGTAAGAAAATTAATATCCAAGAAATTGGTACATTCTTACGAGAAAGAGATATTCTATTCTGTCTTGACGTCACCCAAGCTCTCGGTGGTACAGATATTACTCGGGAAGAATTAAGTTACATTGATGTGATGGCCTGCTCCTCTTACAAATGGATGCTTGGACCGTACGGACATGCTTTCGGATATTTTTCAGAAAAAGCGCAATCTCTCATTTCACACAATACTGCCAATTGGATAGTCTCACCAAAGTCTAAGGTCGTTAGTCATTTACTTGATTACACTACTGATACTTTACCAGGTGCTCGTAAGTATGATCGTGGCCAGGCATCTAACATGCTGACAATGTCTTGCCTAGAAGCGGGTCTTGAAGTACTAACCGAGTTGAGCTTACCTAAAATTAGAATGCATAATGGCGAAGTCAGAGATTATTTTCTTGAGAATTACCCCAAAAAGAAATTTGAATTGATTACACCAGAAAATGCTATGGCCAATATTCTCTCCCTAAAAGCAAGTGGGATCGACGCTCATCACCTAGAAAGAGAACTTAAATTCAGAAATGTTGATGTCTCCGTGAGACAAGGAAACCTTAGGTTATCTTTTCACCTTTTCAATACTAAAGAACAGGTGGATACACTTTTAAAAACTATAGATATATAATGAAGATTTTAAGAAGCTTTTTTCTTAATACCTTTTTCAGGATTTGCATTATCATCATCTTTTAGTGAGTTGAAATCTGATTTTATTTTTCCAAATTTCTTTTGTTCCGTTTCGGCAAAAATATCCTCAGCTTGATAGTTAGGCTTATTTGTATACTCCATAAGAGGAAGCTCATCATGGGGACTACAAGGATCAAAATCTTCAGGAAGAATTTGATTCAGTTTTGCTGCTGGTTCAGTAAATTGATTTATATTGTTTTTAAAGACTTCAAAAATCTTAGGATCAATTTTCTTTCCAACTGTTTTTTCCATTAACTGCAATGCCTCAGAAATAGGCATCACATTATGGTATGATCTCTTTGTAGTGATCGCGTCAAAAAAGTCTGCAATTGCAGTTATTCTTGCTAATACATGTATATCAGTGCCTCCAATCTTTTTCGGATAGCCGGTACCATTATAGTTTTCATGGTGTTCGTAAATAATTCTTTTGATGACATTAAAATCAACTCCCGCCATCTCATAGCAACTTTCGTTCTCTTCTAATAATTCTTTTCCATAGGCTGGATGTTTTTTAATCTCGTCAAACTCTTCATCTGTTAATTTTCCTGGATTATTGATAATGTTGGTTGGTATCTTAATTTTTCCTAAGTCATGTAATAGCCCACCTAAGCCGGCCATAGTGACTTCCTCTCGAGTTGCAGATGGCCTTAAAGCTTTAAAAATAGAGATACAGTACATGGATACATTTATACTATGATCATAGGTATAAAAATCATGAAAGCTAAGGCTTCCAATTAGCTCTTGTACTTTCTTTACATCATAGTCGTTAATCACATCGATCATTGATTCAACAGAATCTCGACAACCCGATATTGCCTCTCCCAATAATTCAGTGGTAAATTCTTTTGATTCATCAAAGATATTGTTTAAATAAATAATTGCAGAATCTTTTATCACTTCAGTTTTTTCTTGAGAAGAAACATTCTCACAATCAATTAAACTTTTTAGATAAAAGTCTCTTTGACTTTCTAAAATATAGAGCTGGTAATATTTCTTTTTAAAAGTTGCAACATCATCAGTTGTTAAAACTCCACCAAGAGGAAAAACCCTAATAAACTTTTCTTTATCTTTTATGCCAGACGAATTGATATATAGATCATAGGGTATTGAAGTTTGTGTAATTACAAAATCAAAAGATATGGAAAAAAATGTTTTTGTGGGGTGTCCAATCATGCTAACTTATCGGTAATAGGGGGCAGAAACTAAGAAGTATTGTTAAAACTTGATGCCTAATAATTGATCTTCCTAGGCAAAAAAAAACCTTATTCCAACAGCTTAGGGTGACTGCGAGAGGGTTTTACTAGAATAAATATCTATTGTAGAGTAGGCCATAGAGTTATGGAGAATTAATAATGGAATTTTTAGTTGGCCGAGGAAAGAGTGACATTACTCCGTTTATTCCAGGGATCGTCATGCTTGGTTATGGCAACCCTAAAAACACTGTCATCAGTGTAGATACTCCGATTTCTGTAAGAACATTTTGGATTAAGTCCCAATCATCGTTAAAGCAGTTTCTATTTATCAATTTAGAAATTTGTTTTATTACTCAGGCATTAGTAGATGATGTATGGCAAAGAATTGAAAATGAATTTGCTGATCACAAATTAAATAGAAGTCAAATTATTTTTTCTGCCCAACATACACATTCTGCACCATCTGGGTACACACATTATACAATCTATAATACTCCCACAGAAGGGTTTTCATCCGCAGTCCTTAATACATTAGTAAATGGAATCATCGATAGTTTAAAAAAGGCCCAGCAGGAATTCGTTGCTTCAGAACTCACGTTAAAAAAGGGAATTATTGATCTAGACGTAGATATTTCCTACAACAGATCGCTCAAGGCACATAATAATAATGAGGAAGTTACAACATCATTAAAAAAAGAAGAACAAAGCCAGGCTGTAAACAAACAAATGAACATTCTTGAATTTAAGGACGAGCGGGGCCTTTCAGGTGTAATCACTTATTTTGCAGTTCATTGTACCAATATTTTATGGACCAATCATTATATTTCTCCCGGTAATAAAGGTTATGCTTCAATTTATCTAGAAGAAGAAATAAATAAACAAACTGGTAGAAAAGATTTTATCGCTGCATTTAATCAAGGAGATGCTGGAGATGTATCTCCTATTTACTCCCCCCCTTGGTGGCAAGCATTTATACCCCGTAATGATTTGAAAATGATAAAACTTTCAAAAGAGAATGGGCATAAGCAATTTACTGAGGCAATAAATTTTTTAAATAATAATGGAATTAAATTAACTGACGATGACATGGATTCGGAACTCATCTATATTGATATGAGTAATGTTTTATGTGACAAAAAACATCTTCCAAAAAAATATCAACATATTGAGGCACGAACATCACCAGGCTGTCTGGGAGTGGCATTCATCAGAGGTTCAGAAGGTGCTGGCATCGTTACCCCTCTCGCTTGGATTGTTATCGCTGCTACTTTAATTGTAAAGTATGTAGAGCTTTTTTTAACATTATTTAAATCTGAAAAATGGTCTGCTCAGATAAAGAGAAAATACTCATCACAAGATCCAAAAAAGATATTCGTCGAAACTGGTTCTAAGAAAATACTTGGGACGAGTAATGTTTTAAATTTGATTGTCCCAAGCTTTGTCGACGCTTCAATAAAGTATTTCAAAAAAATATACAAGCAGGGTTCAGCGAGGGAACACACCTGGACTCAACATATCCTCCCAATCCAAATTAGCAATATTGGGGGATACTACTTTGTAGGAATCCCAGCTGAGACAACCACCATGTCCGGAAAAAGAATACGCAAAGCTTTAAGAGATGTCTTTTCAAATAAAGACAACTTTAAGGATGTCATCCTATGTCCATATTCAAATTCTTATTGCGGATATATTACGACACCAGAAGAATACGAGAAACAAGAATATGAAGGAGGTCACACTTTGTTTGGGAAATGGACTCAACCAGGATTTCAAACGGAGCTCGTAAAGCTTGCAGAAGAAATGTTAAAACCAAAAGCTGAAAGAAACTTAAATAGAGACTTATCCCCGCCATTATTCTCTGATTATGAATTGAGTATTAGGTCTCTTAATCAAACTAATCTTTAAATGTCGCCAGGTGTGCCCCTCTGATCTATGCAAGGAAAAAGTTTTATTGAAAACAAAATCAGACTGCTTAATTACCTCGAAAAATAACAACCATGTCTGAAAGGGAAATTTATCTCTATATTTTTGTATTCTTATGTTTTAAACAAAAAGATAACCCCGGTTTTAACTGCGCCAGCTGACATTTACTTTTATGGGTCAATACTCCAAGTTTTGGGTAGCCACCAATAGTTTGGCAATCATTTAAAAGAGCAATAATCTTACGTTCATTTATTACTTGCAAAGAGCCAATGGCAATTCCTTCAGAGCGAATTGCTTGACCACAATATTTAACCCCTTCCCCCTCTAAAAAGATTCCCATGCGATCAAAGCGGTTTTCTTTCGTAAAATTCAATTCAGAATATTTAAAATAAGAGTTCTGGTAAGAAGGAAAATACTCTAGTTGATTTGGATTTAATTCCAGAGGGAGAATCTCATTTGCTAATATGCTCGCACTGTTTTGAACATATTTAAAATTTTGAGAATTATAATCATGAAATAAACTTCGTTCTCTTTGGGGAATACTCACCGAGTTAAAATACTTCGGGCCCTTGAACCCTCCAAGAATTCCTAAATAACTAATTAATCCATTTCTAGGTCCACTAGACTTAAGCAGATTTCCTGATGTGATTTTGTATATGGTATTAGGTGAAATGGGTTGATTGTTTAATGTGAAGTTTAAGTCAGCTCCCGTAAGAGAGATCGTGGTATCATAAGTAAATTCAAACTGAAACCCTCCTAGGATGATTTCTATGGCAGGCGAGTTTCTAGGATTATTTAAAAGTATGTTAGCATTAGTGAAAGATATTTCATCTAGTGCCCCGCCCTTAGAATGGCCAAGCTCGCGGCCTTGAGTTCGACCGTTGTCTTGTAGAGTGATCCCCGGATGAGGATTTTCTAGCCTAATCATAATACCCCACCCATTTTTTTAAACTCTTCTTTAGTAATTGATCGAAATCGAATTTTTTGAGCAACTCTATAATCAATTAACAATTTTCCGTTTCTGTCGAAAAAGTCTAATGGAGTTTTTCCAATTTGATGCCAACCCCCCGGACTTTCTAAGGGGTAAATAGCAGTTTGCCCTTCCGCAATTGCCAAAGTTTTTGCGGGAACTATACTCAGTTCTTCTTTACGGGGTAGTCGAAGAGTGTGAGGCAAATCTCCTAAATAAGCAAAGCCTGGTAGAAACCCAATGGCATAATTATAATAACTGGTTTCACTATGGAGTTTTATTAATTCTTTTGGACTTATATTTAATAGCTCGGCAGTTTTTTCTAGGTCCATTGAATAATAGATGGGAATTTCTAAAACACTCTTTTTGGAGTCAAGGATAGACCCTTCAAACTGTGAAATAAAACTTTCTATTTGCTGTAATTGCCCTGTCGTTCCTTTGGGAAATTCTAAAAAAATAGTTTCATAGGAGGGAACCAGTACTAGATCGGTAAAGTTCGTTTTTAATCCATCTACTAATTCGAAAATATTTCGACAATTATTAATTAGATAAGCATTTTCACTTAAACGAACTACCTTTTCTGTTTTTAATTGTGAAATAACCTCGACCAAAGTTTGGTTATCACAATGAATACAGAGGGTTTCAAATTCTATGTTTATCAGGGTTCCATTATTTGTTTTAACTTTACCTTGCTTTAACAACTCAAATTGTTCAAAAATTAGTTGACTCGATTCAAATACCGCACCTTTTTCAGTTCTTGAGAGCAGACAACCATTGTCTTGATATCTGCGATCGAGAAATGCTTCGATAATATAATGTTCACTTTTTTCAGCAGAATATTGTGTCACTAGATTAATCTTATTAGAAAATTCAATTCGCACTTCTTCAACAATTTTTTGTATTTCTTGATCCCGCAACATATCTAGGTAAAGGGCGCCGTGAGGTTTTATATAATCAAGTCTGCCCCCCTGTTTGGTAACTCTTTCATTGAGCCAATTAAGCTGAGATAAAAGATGTTGCTTTAATTCATGCGGGGGAAGTTTAAGGGATTTTCTTCCAAAGTTTTCACGGTCGGGATAAGAGGGGTGGGCCCCGATTAGCAAATTCGCTGCGAGGCAAATTTCAATAGTCTCGAGAATATGTTCCTCACTTCCTGCATGGGCCCCACAGGAAATATTCGCCATGTGAATATAGGGGGCTACCGCATAGGCGACATTTCTGTCCTGGAAAAAAACACCCTCTCCTAAATCTGCATTAAACTTTATCATTTTTACCAAATCTATTAGCTTCTTTATCCTCAAGATAGTCTGCATGAGTTATTCTATTTTACTGTATTTGCATCTATTGAAAACTCATAAAAACGAAAAACAATGGAATCGTAAGATTTCAGAATCACCTTAATGTGGAGTAAATTTCTACGTTGATTGAAGCCTATAGGACATAAAAGCTTGTATCTAGAAGAGATCATTATAATCCAATCAAAAAATCAAACAAATGTAAAAGTATTCTTTCGCAATGGAATAAATGAGTCCATAATAACTGGAAAATAAAATGAGGAGTCTATATGAAAAAATTATTAATATCATTATTATCTTTTTTCTTGGTTTTTTCTGCTTTTGCTATTGATGTGGATTTAGAAAAATCAAAATTTAAATGGATTGGAAAAAAAGTAACTGGTAAACATTACGGAACGATTGGATTAAAGTCTGCGAAGTTGCAAGATACCAAAGGAGTCTTATCATCTGGTATTTTTGAAATAGATCTGTCCACTATCTCCGTTTCTGATTTGCAGGGAGAATTAAAGCAAAAACTAGAAGGTCATTTAAGGTCAAAAGACTTTTTTAATGTTGGAAAGTTTCCAACAGCAGAGCTTAACATATCTTCACTCAAAAACGGGAAACTAATTGGCTCTTTAAAAATAAAAGGAAAGAAGAACGCTATTAAGACAACTTACATTCTAAAGAATAAAACATATTTAGGTAAACTCAAATTTGATAGAACGAAGTTTGATATGATCTATAAGTCCGGTGATTATTTTAAAAGTTTAGGTGATAAAATGATCTATAATGAAATTGAAATCGAATTTAAAGTTGTTCTTAAATAAGGAAACTACAAAACTCCCATTGTGCTCGTCACTATTTATCATATAGTTTTTTCTTAAAAAAAAGAGCTCTCTTTCGGGAGCCCTTTTTTATTTTATAACTAAAATGAATAATTTTTAATCTCTAAAACGGGATATCATCTGCTGTAAAATTAGCATCTGTAGCGACGTCATAGTCCTGGCTCATTGCGCTATCACTCTCAGGCCTTTCTTGATTCATTCCCGGAGCTTGGTACTCACCTTTACCTGCTGATGCTTGGCCACCAATAAACTGAACATTTTTTGCATTAATTTCAGTTGTGTATCTTTTTTGACCATCTTTACCTTCCCAAGATCTTGTTTGAAGAGTTCCCTCTACAAATGCCTGACGACCTTTAGATAGGTACTGGTTACATAATTCACCAAGTTTTCCCCAAACAACAATTCTATGCCATTCAGTTCTTTCTTGCTTTTGCCCAGATTTGTCTGACCATGATTCAGTTGTTGCAAGTGAAAAATTACAAACAGCTGACCCAGATGGCGTGTATTTTAATTCTGGTTCTTGTCCTAGTCTTCCTAAAAGCATGACCTTATTTAAGCTCATATACTCTCCATTTTGAAATTCACAGTAAGTACTTTTGTCTCTTTCTTACTGCTACAGTTTTGTTAATTACAAGCTGTCACCTTATAATTTTGTCTCCAGTTATAGAAGATAAAAATACTCTGCAAACAAAGAGATTTGTTAGCAATGCGTAAAGCTATTGATAAGAAAGGGGGACTTTATCTTAAATATTTAGAAATAAGCTTGGCCATCAACATTATCTGCATCAGGAATCTCTGAAGTTTGTGGGAGAGCTTTTTCAACCTCTTCTGATTCTTCTTGTGCCTTTACTTGCCAAAATTCATCCACAAGCTTTCTTGCGATTTTGATGTCTTTTCGATACCAAGAAGCATCGAATCCACAATGAGGACATGGAATTTCTTTACGAAAGTTTGCCCTAAAACTAATTTCGAAAGCAGTCCAGATTGCAAAAAATGAATAAAGAGATTCAAAACCCATAAACGGATAAAGAAATAATGAAGTAAAAAGTGTCACGATAATAATTTGTCCGTAATTTTTAAGACTTAATTTATGACCAAGAGAAAATGCTCTTTCAGTTTTACAAAGAGGACAAAAAAACTGTTCGTGAGCTGTTTTAAATTTATAAGGTCTAAAGTCAGGATTGAATTTTTTTCTTGCTTCATTCATAGTTATATTTTATCAGTTCCCATCATTTATTTAAAGCTGCCAAGATTTGCCTAACAGCTCTTTACAAGGAGTTAAAGGCCTCCGGGCTTCCTTCGAAGCCCGGGTTTTAGAAAATAATTTGAAGCATATCCATGCTAAGAAATATTCTTACTTGAAGGGAATGCCGAATCCATCCTACGTACCTCTATCCAAAGTCTCGGCAACATTCTGGTACATTGTATCTTTCAATATTGATACCAACTTGGCGACCATGCGCATCATTCAATAACAACAACTTAGCAAAGTAAATTGACCACCGGATATGGCCCTAGTAGCATTAAGATACCAACAAAACATAATTTATGAGTAAAAAGTCTAAAAAAACAATACAGGTTTTATTGAAAGAGAAAGGTCAACTTTCTATCTTTTTGGGTATTACTGTTTCAGTCATCATTACCCTGCTGGCATTTGTAATCAATGTCGGACTTTTTGTTAAGGCAAAAATCAATCTTCAAAATGCAGTCGACGCTGGTGCTTGGTCAGGAGCTGCTGTCCAATCGAGACAATTATCAAATATTGCCTATATGAACTGGGAACTAAGAAACACCATGAAAGAATGGATGTTTAAATATTATGTTTTGGGACAAATGGGGATGACTAAACTTGGAATATCTTCTCCAGAAGTTAATGGAAGTGCAACTTTAGATTTTAAATTAAAAACCTTTGATCCATCAGACCCTGGAAATTCAGGTTCTGGAGACCCTTTTAATTTACCTACAATATGCATTCATTTTGGATCACCAAATAATATTTGTGAAATTTTTAATATTCCAGGTATACCTCGTTTTCCTACTGTAGGACTACCCGGAATTAGTGAGAGACATGAAACTTTTTTAAATTCAATTAGAGATATAAAATCTAGTGATTGCGCTGAAAGGTCTGCCATTAACCAGGGAACTGCAATGCTTTGGGCATACGGCACAGGATCAAATTTATTTGCAGATGCACCCGAAGTGGCCGCTGGCAGAATTGGAGCCTGGCCAGAGGCCTTAGAAATTGCTTTCAGAATTAGAAATTTGGAGGCCATAGTTAACCGAGCACCTGTGCCTGGAGCTATTTGTCGGATTGGTTCTAACTGTACTTCGGTAACAGATTTGCAAAATCAATTCAGTCTTCCTCTAAATGAGAGACCCATTAAGGCGATGATGGGTGCCTTTAGAAATCTTTCTGGTGGTGCATTCAAAGCAACAAATTCAGATGCTTTTTCCGGAACATTTAAAATTACAGAACTGAAACCAAATATTGGCTCCGAAGTGGATCAAAATTCTTTAAGTGGTCTTCTCATCCCATCAAATAGAACCATTGCAGATGAGCCAGCACTTCGAAAATATTATTTAGACCTTCAAGTTTATCCTATTAATTATGTGACTTATTACACCGCTTATTTTCAAAACAATGACACGATTGCAGGTGTTGTGGCAGAGGGTGCCTGCTATGGAACAAAGACAGCACTCCCTGTTCCAGGTTATATAACAGGATTTGCAAAAAATAATACTGTCATGACTTATTATGCAATTAAGGGCGAGGCAGATTTCATTGGGATGTTTTTCCCCTTTACTGAAACTGCTACCGGGATCAAACTTCAAGCCTATGCTGCTGCCAAACCTTTTGGAGGCAGAATTGGCCCTAAGCTTTTTGGAGTAAGTAGTAGTGGCAGAACAGTTATTCCTAGAGTAGATGACAACTTATCTAGGTCAGCGGCCTTTATAACCGGTGTGGACCCTCCGGCTACTTTTTCACCAGGAGCAATGCTTCCAGCGGAACAAAGCTTTTGGGCAAGCACAACAGCGAGCCAAATAGGTGGAGACCCTACAGAGGGAGGCCTAGTATTTGGCCTTCCAAATTTCACTTATGATTTTCCAGAGGGTGCATTTACTAGTCTGGATTCACAGATTGGATCCACGCCTGTTGGCATTGTAGCATCTGGAACAACACCAGCTCCTTTAGGTCTCTACGACCCAGTTCAGTACAAGCTCTTCAAAGCAAATCTTACTCCAGTCAATCCTGGAGATGTCTTGACTTCTCAGATGATTGATCAATCGATTGAAGGAGCAAGAAGAGCAACACGGTGGGATGCATTAAACTATCTGGTGCCAACTGTTTCAAGAACAGGTAATGGTGATGAGCTGATAGATACAATTCCAGTTGCAAACATTTTAAGTTCGAAGGGTGTTTCAAAATATCACCTCTTTGCGCCTCTCATTACACAGGAACTTCTTTTTCAAAATGAAGATGACATCATCACGCAAGTAAATAGGTTTTTAGATAACAATGATCAATCAATTGAAGCCTATCTAGATGCTTTAAAAGGAGCAGCAGAAGTAATTAAAACACTCGGACAGGGTGTGGTAGGAGGCGGAGGATATCAAGAAGCCTATGAAAGTATTTATCCTTTGGCTTCTGATCCTTTAGTAACTACCTTTAATGGAAGCCCTGCCTGTAAAAGTATGGCCCATAAGTTTAAATTCTTTTTTACATTAGATAACAGCACCCAGGGCTGTGATCAAGAGATAACACCTATTAAACAAATGATGAGAGAATATTTTTCTATAGGTGGAATTGGTGCTGCTAATCAGGTTTATGGGGATCAATTCTCTTTTAATTTATATTATGAAAGTTCCTTTGCAGTAGATCCTGCTCCAGGGGCTACTGGGCAAGCAACCGCCTTCAACAAGCTTCTCCACTCTGGTTATCAGCCAGGTCCTAGAACAGGTGCCTCTGAAACAGGACAAACTATACATCCTATAAAAGGAACAGTGTTGGGACTTTCCAAAAGAAATTTTTATTCGACAAAGTTAATTTCTATGTCAAAAGTTACTCAGGGCGGAACAGCAACTTTCTCCGACCAACCTATTTACCAAGAAAAAGACCAACTGGGTTATAATCCAATCCCTAATGAAATTAGACCTGGCGATAATAATTTCATTAATACACTTAACTCCAGCGACCTCTCTGAATTCGGCGACGCGTCAACACTAGCGTTTTAAGCTCAAGCCCTTTTTAATCGAAATGACTCAGTGTTCGGTATAAAAATACCTTCAAAAAAGAGTCCTTTCTATATATACTTCATTGGTGAATTTATTTAAAAAAATCGTCGAAACACTCTCAAACAACAAGGATAAAAAAGTGGCCAAGAAAAAAGCAACAAAAAAGAAAACAGCAAAAAAGAAAGTTGTTAAGAAAAAAGCTACAAAGAAGAAAGTTGTAAAGAAAAAGGCAACAAAAAAGAAAGCTGTAAAGAAAAAGGCAACAAAAAAGAAAGCTGCCAAGAAGAAAGTTGCTAAGAAAAAAACTACAAAAAAGAAAGTTGCCAAGAAAAAAACTACAAAAAAGAAAGTTGCCAAGAAAAAAACTACAAAAAAGAAAGTTGCCAAGAAAAAAGCTACAAAAAAGAAAGTTGCCAAGAAAAAAGCTACAAAAAAGAAAGTTGCCAAGAAAAAAGCTACAAAAAAGAAAGTTGCTAAAAAAACTGTCGTCAAGAAAAAGGCTTTAACTGAAGCTGAACAAAAAAAGCTCCTAAAAGAACAGGCCATTAAAAGATATAAAGAAAAAAATAAAATAGAAATTCCAGAAGATATTGAAGAAGAAAAGGATACTAAGGCCCCAGAGGTCGTTCAATTAACCTCAGAGTCCCAAGATGAGTCCCAAGATGAAAATAAAAATGTTACAGATATTCCTGAGGATGAAGCTGGAGACAGTGTTAATTCCGAAACGAGCTCTTCTAAATCATCTGAAAGCTTAAGCCAAGAATATAATCCAGATGACGAATCCGGAGACGAATCATCAGGGGAATACGGCTATGGCTGGGGATATAAAGATGCCTTCGACAAGCCAGATGATGAAGAGACTCCGAATCAAATGGATGAAGATGAAATGTATGCTGCAGGATTAGATAAGAAAAAGTCTTCAGAAGAAGCATAAGAATGAAGCTCGAGCTTTTTTATTTTAACTCTTGCCCCTTTTGTCAATATGTCCTAGAAGTGCTTCAGAATCTTGATATCAAAGTAGATATGCTTGATATTCATGAGAACCAAGAAAACCTTACGAGACTCATGGCCGACACGAGAAGAAAAACGGTCCCTTGTCTTTACATCGATAATCAACCAATGTTTGAGTCCACTGATATTATTAATTGGCTTCAAGCAAACAAAAGTAAGCTACCGCTAAATAATTAGATGAGGAATATCATTGGAAATAAGAGACCCCGTTCATGGATCAATTCATATACTCAAAGAAGAAGTTCCCATCATTCGAGATAATTTCTTTCAGCGCCTAAGAAATATAAAACAATTAGGCTTTTCAGATTACGTTTTTCCTGGTGCTACTCATACCCGCTTCCTACACTCAATTGGAGTTATGAATGTAGGGACAAAAGCATTTGATAAACTTTTTCCTAGTGAAACAACAAATATTGAATTTATGAGGTTAAGAGAAACTTTTAAGCTAGCCTGCCTACTACATGATGTCGGCCATGCTCCATTAAGTCATTCTACAGAAACAGTTATGCCTTCATTGTCGAGCCTTTGTATTCCAAAGAACTTCTTAGCGGAAAATGATCTTCTCATAAATCGACAAGCAACCCATGAAGACTATACAATTAAAGCGATTGCAGATAGTGACTTTTCAGAATCTTTCAGCTTAATTGAGAAAAAATTTGGTGTTTCAAGACAGCATGTTGCCGAACTCATTCAAGGCCATACTACCGATAAAGAATATTTTATAATAAACAATAAGAACTATTTCCCAATTCTACACCAACTAGTATCCAGTGAAATGGATTGTGATAGAATGGACTACCTACTACGAGATAGTTATTTTTGTGGTGTAAGTTATGGCCATTACGATTTAGACTGGCTTCTTGATAATTTAGAACAATGTGAAGTAAACAATCAAATATTTCTTGGAATTAGCGAACGAGCTGTTGTGACTTTTGATGACTTTTTACTCAGTCGATATCATATGTTTGTTATGGTTTATTTCCATTATAGATCCGTTTGTCTTGAGCAATTGTTATATAAATATTTTTCTAGCTCTCCAGGGGAGTATTCTATTCCTGCAAATATTAATGATTATATAAAACATGATGATCATTTTTTAATGAAGGTCATGAGAGAAAGTAAAAATAAGTATGCTCAACAAATTGTAAAAAATAAGATTCCTCAAAAAATATTTGAATCATTTAATAATATGCAATTAATAAAACTTGGTCGAATTCAGTCTTACCTTGAAAGCGAAAATATTGAGTTTATCAGATGCTCTTCCTCTTCCAGATTGTCAAAATATTATACCAGTGACTCTCAAAGTGATAATTATTCTTTAAGAGTAGTTAGGAGCTTATTTGATTGTGATAGTAAGTCCTATACTGACATCAATCAGGCGACTGAATTATTCCTTAAATTTTCAGAATCACACGGAGTCAATAGGCTTCATTGTGACTTGACCAGTATTTCAACTGCCCAACATAAAGAATTGAGGTTACTGATACGGTCCTAATATATTGAGCTTTTCTGCTTTATCTGGGATAATTCATATTAATGAAAAAGTTCTCAATTAATATTTTATTAACATTGATTTACCTTGGTTTATCCAAAAGCTTTTCACCATCAGAGCAACATTCCCCCTATTTGATTGATAAACGAGTTTTTTCAAGTTTTTTTACAGATGCCCCTATAGAAGTGATTCTTTTAGATTCTTTTCAAACAGGATTTCTCATTAAAACTTATTTTCAAAAGTTCAAAGTTTTTTATGGCTTCAAACCACCTGAGATTCAAATATTAAGAACCTCTCCTGAATTTTGGAATAAGAACATTAAAAATCTTGGTATGTCATTATTTAGAAGAATCAAGAAGGACCAACCAAGCAACACAACTCCAATGCCTCCAGGAGCATTATTTATAGGCAATATGTCTTTTGGAAGCTGGCATTTACAAAATGATGGACAAAAATATTGGAAATTTTTCAGAGCTTATCGACATTTTCCAAAAAATTTCTCGTGGAAAAAGTTCATTCCATCATATAAGTTTTTTACAAAAATGAATATTCATTTACAGCATGAACAAGAGTTTTACGGACTAAATAATGAATTTGGTGCCACAGGATCAATCACAAAACAAACCTTTAAAAATACATTCGACATAGCAAATAATAATAATATAAAAGTAGAAATTAAAACACATTTTAATAAATTTTTTAAGACACCAGTCTGGAAAAAAGAACAATAGAGTAAATTATGAATGAATTATTTGATAAATTAATTTTACGAGTTATTTTCACACTTTTTATGATTGCATTACTCTATGCCTATCGCTACGCGCACGCCATCCTCTACCCTTCTGCAAAACAAAAACTGTTAAAACGCTTTTATCCTTCAAAAAATAGTTCCGATACAATTCACCTCATGTCTCGTATTTTAGGCATTGGAATCATTTTCAGTGAATTTTATTTCTTTATAAGTGATGGGATCATCTATGCTTTGATAGATTTTTTCATTGAGTCTTCACTCGCTTTTTCTATGTTCCTGCTTTCTATCTTCATTTTGGATAGCATTGTTCTCTATAACTTTGAATTTGAAGAGGAAATATTAAAAAAGAAGAATTTTGCTTACGCTATTGTTTCTTTAACTCACTCTCTATGTGCCGCATATTTAATAAAGCTTGTCTTAGCTGTTTCAAACCACTCTTTGATTATGTTTATATTTTTATGGCTCTTTGCAATAGTACTGATAGGTTTTTCTACAAAAACTTTTGAGTACTTATCCAAACTTCCCTTTAATCGATTATTGGTTCAAAAGAATCTAGGCGTTTCAATCTCTTACCTAGGATTCTTATTTGGTTGGACCTTAATTATTACCTCTGCGCTTAATAATCAGCTAGTGGACGTCAGCTGGTATTCGGTACAAACCTTAATTAAAGTTGTTCTCTCTCTTATTATAATTCCAATATTTAGGAAGGGCCTAATTATAGTCTTTAAACTGCAAGAAGAAGTAACTCCGGATCTAACTTCAGAAGGTTCGGATCACCAAATTCAAAGTGTAGGATATGGTGTATTCGAGGGATTCTCATTCTTGTCAAGCTGCTACCTAACAACAGTCATTACTGGTAATATACATTTTGGTACTTTTTACCCTATTTTTTAATCCCAATCATTTTGGTACAATTTAGATTACGCTAAAGGTTAACTATGAATCTAAATATACTTCAAACACTCGAGTACATTAATTCAAGGCTCTCTAATATCGAAAAGAATATTGCAAAGCTCGATGAAAAAGTAGAGTTCTCAATTGCTTTACAAAGAAACCACCTTCTTAGAATTAAAAATGGTGGATTCATAGATGACAATATGATTCTTATGGGAACTCCCTATAATGACATCAATCCCAAACGAGCATATCAAATCTGGAATAATCCTGACTCTGATTTTTTCTTACTCGATGTCACTTCAGATACATTTAATTCAGATTTAAGAATTGATGAAGCAGTTCATATCCCCTTAGAACAACTTTCACGTAGGTATTGTGAACTTCAATCTAAGACTACACCGATTTTAATCATTTCAGAAAGGGGACTAAGGTCAATTCAGGCATCTGAAATGTTAGTTAGAAAAGGATTTTACAATATCAATAATATATCTGGTGGTTATGAATTTTGGGTTGGAAAAAATAGACGAAATCAGCCCAAAGCAGGGCCAGTTACATGAGAACCCCTTGAACTTCATGTGTATCTTCAGTAATTTTTAAATGAAAATTTTCTAATAAATGCTCCACTCTCAAAAGCTCAACTTCACCAATAACCGATGTGTAATCTTGTTCAAGCTCGGCCACTGACTGAAAAAGATTGAGTTTAAACTTTTCACCATACTCTGTTAAAAATATTTTCTGTGCTCTCTTATCTGCTAGATTAACTTTTCGTTTGATGTATCCACGCTTTTCCAATTCATTGAGATGGCTAGTCATTGTCTGCTTTTTTAATCCACAGCCTTCACCAATATGTTTGATAGTTGGTCCTTTGTTCTCACAAATAAAAAATAGCACCTCTAGAAAGCTA
The DNA here is from genome assembly GCA_018675575.1 of Bacteriovoracaceae bacterium. Lineage (GTDB taxonomy): Bacteria > Bdellovibrionota > Bacteriovoracia > Bacteriovoracales > Bacteriovoracaceae > M0603. The sequence goes on from JABGXW010000005.1 coordinate 31,088, forward strand.
GCACGAAGATCTGTAAAACCTTTTTTCTGCATAGAATTCAACAATTCATTACTATAAAATCTATAGATTCTTTTTAATAAGCTACCAATGTTAGAAATTTTATTCATGCTCCTGCCTAGAATCTGAAAGAATATTAGTATGATCTTAAGACTATAACGATTCAATTCATTACAGGCAATACGAAAGTAGGACTTTTATTGTAATTCTTATTAAATTCTATTTAAGGCCTGAGTTAATTCTTCGGGATAAAAGTCAGATGCAGATAACTCGCTGATATCACTTATTTTTTTCTCGATATCAAGATCTGATTCTGGTTCTAGTTGAGAAATACCTTGAATCCAAAGCTGTTTCTGCAGCTTAGTAAATGCTGATTGCGAATTATCTAGACCGGAAGCACTCACGGTTTGAGTTGATATAATCAAAACTGTAACAACTGTCAAAAGTTTAATCAATGAAGACATAATAACCACCTGATATTTATTTTTATATGTTTTACACATTTAAATAATGCAAGATTATTGCCAGTTAGAATAGATTTCGGGCATTACTTAAGGAGGTTGCCAGTCCGCAGCAAATTCCGAATGTCAAAAGGGAGGAGCCCCCATAAGACATTAGGGGGAGAGGTAATCCCACTACAGGTATCAAGCCCATCACCATCCCCATATTGATAAATGTATGCCAAAAGAAAATAGACATTAACCCTATTCCCATAATCGAATCAAACATCCTAGTGACAGATTGTGAGAGCCAAATAAACCTAAAAAATAAAATAATATAAACTGTGATTATTAAAAGTGAACCTACAAATCCATGCTCTTCGTTATAGATTGAGAATATAAAGTCTGTATGATTTTCAGGTAAGTAGTTTAATGAAGCTTGAGAAGATTTTTTAAATCCTTTCCCTATTATTTTTCCTGAACCAATAGCAATTTTAGATTGAATAGCATTATAGCCAGAGCCTCTTGCATCAGCAGTCGGATCTAAGAAGGTTGAAATTCTTCTTTTTTGGTAATTCTTAAGTCCATACTGATACATTAGTCCACCAGTGATTGCACCTAGAACCGCAAGTATCAAAATAGTTTTCCATTTTAGTTTTCGATAAAATGCTATCGCTAAAAATATGAGTAAGATAAGAAGACCTGTTCCTAGGTCCGGTTCCAAGATTATTAACGCCATTGGAACAAAAGCAATTATAAATGGAATGATTAATTCTTTAATACCCAACTCTTGATCAACGTTATGTTTTGAAAACCAACGGGAAAGAGCAAGGACTGCCGAAATTTTCATCATTTCTGAAGGCTGAAATCTCAAGGGTCCAATGACAAGCCACCGTTGAGCACCCATCCCTTTATGGCCTAAAACGAGAACTAAAACAAGTAAGATTAAATTGAAAAAATAGATGGCATAAGAGTATCTGTAGAAGGATTTGGGTGAGAAAAAGCTTATAGCTACACCAATAACAAAAGAGAGAGCATACCATCCGATTTGAGTTTTATAAAGATTATTCACATAAGAGGATGAATGAGTAGCCGAATAAAGGTTAATTACACCAAAAATAAAAATTATTGCTGAAAATATGAAGAAAGAAAAATCATATTTTTTAAAAAAATCAATAATCGCTGAACTTGAAAAGATCATCCTTGTTGCTCCTCTTTATTCTCTTCATTTTTTTGTAGTTCTTCTCTTTTCTTGGCTTCAGCTTCTTCTCTTTTCTTTTTTTCAATAGCTTTCTTTCGAAGATAATTTACATACGTTTTTTTATCTAATTCCGTATAACTAGCATGAAGCTCTGGCTGATATTTTTTCATATATTTTGTGATAACATCTCTTGCGACAGGAGCTGCGGCACTCGAACCATGACAACCATGCTCTACAACAACTGCAACTGCGACTTTGGGATTATCAGCAGGGGCATAGGCAACAAAAATTCCATGGTGACGATTCTTATATTCCATCTCTTCGCATTTAGAAAATAGTTCTTTTGAGGTCATCGATTTAACTTGAGAAGTACCTGTTTTACCCGCCATACGTATTCCCCGACCTCTATACCACCAGGCAGTTCCTCTCTCTTCATTTACAACCTTGAATAATCCTTTTTTGATTACTTGGAAAGTTTCTTCCTTTATAGCTGCCTCTTGTACAATTTCTGGAGAAAACTTTTTGATAATTTGTCCTGTGTTACTAAAGACCTCTTTGATCAGATAGGGTTTAAACAATATCCCACCATTAGCAATTGAGGCATATGCCAATGCAAGCTGTAGAGGTGTCACTAAAATATATGATTGCCCAATTACACAAGACAAGGTTTCACCCATTTGCCAATCTACACCAAAACGTTTTTTCTTCCATTGTCTTGTGGGCATTAGGCCTGAGATTTCCCTCGGAAGCATGATTCCTGTTTTTTTTCCAAATCCAAACATATTGGCATATCGGGCCAGAATATCAATATCTAATTGTGTTGCGATTTTATAATAATAAACATCGACGGATCGCTTTAGTGATTTATAGATATCGGTATATCCATGTCCACCCCTTCTCCAATCATGGTAAGTTCTGCGCCCCAATCTGAATGTAGGTCCACAAAAAACCTCCTGATCTTTAGTCACTATACTCTCTTCAAGTGCAGCAATAGCAGTTATGGTTTTAAAGGTTGATCCAGGTGAATAATGTTCTTGTATTGTCCGATTGATTAGAGGTTTCTTAGTGTTATTAATTAACGAATTCCAATACCCTATAGTTAAGCCCCTGCTAAATTTTGTTGGATCAAAAGAAGGTTTGGAAATCATAGTTAATATTTCCCCGGTATTAACATCCACTGCTACTACGGAGCCAACTTTTTCTCCCAATGACTTATAAGCAACCTTTTGTAAATCCCTATCGATAGTCAATCTTAAATTATGACCAGGTTTTGAGCTTTCATTTTTTATTTCAGAGAATAAATTATCTGCCTCAAGGCTTTTTCTCTTCATTCTTCCTCGGGCGTCGACTTCCATAAACTCATGGCCATCTTTTCCTCGCAACATTCTATCCATTTGCTCTTCTAACCCAGACTGACCAACGAAATCTCCAAGTTTATAATTAAACTTATCTCTTTTGCGATACTTAGGTAATTGAGACTGGGAAATCTCAGAAATATAACCGAGCAGATGCCCACCAATCTCTTTATCCGTATACTCTCTTGAGATAAAGGTCTGCACCCTTACCCCTGGTAATTTAATATTTTCTGTTTCTATTATCGCAACTTCTTTTCGAGATATATTCTTTTTTATGATGACAGCACGATACTTTGCTTGAGTTCTATTTTTTTTCAAAATCTTATTAATTGATTTTATTGGCATACTTAATATTGTTGAGATTCTTTTTATTGATTCCTTTTTATTCTTTAAATACTGTGGAACTATTACTGCATCAAACCGAGGTATGTTATGAATCAACATTTGGTTATTCCGGCTGAATATCATCCCACGTGGCGCTTTTACAACTTCTTTACGTAATCTATTTTCTAATGAATAGAGATAGAATTGTTCGCCTTTATATACCTGCAGATACCAAAGTCGTACAATTATTATTAGAAAGCAAACGACAATAATATTTCCGATTGTATCAGATCTGCCTTTATGAGATCGAACAAGGTCATCTTCACCAAACACTAGGATTCACCGCCAAGCATACCTTTCTCAGAGGTGTCCCAGATTTTTTCAAGTAATGAAAAAATAAATGGAGACAGGATTGAAATGAGAATACTTTCTGGTAAAAATCGCCAGAACTTAATTGAAATATATTCAAGATCACTAGCTCTTAAATAAATTAATGATGAACTTAATAAAAACCAACAGGTTTGAAATATCTGTGTCACTAACATTGTTGCCAATTTTGACGAGAAATGAATAAATTCTTTTAAATATGCAATTAATATGCAGACAAATATTCCTACAATCGTGCCAGACTCCCATCCCTCAATAGTGAAAAAAGAATGAAAATATTGAAGGATTAATATTAGAAAGGCCAGAAATGGTGTTCTAACCTTAAAGCCCAAGAATAAAATGACTAAGATATTAAATGGAAGAATATAATACTTTAGCCCCACAATAGGAAGGATAACAGTTGAGATAATCTCTAACAGTATCAGAATAATTATAGTTATAATTAAGGGAGTGAGAAGATTTTTAAGCTGATGATTCATTTTTGCGCCTCTTCAGAATTATCCAGAGCACTCCATTCCTTCTTCTTCTGAGCGTTCACAGGTTCAGCAAGAACAATGACCTCTTCCAAAGTTCTAAAGTTTACTTCCGGTTTCAATTCAATAGATTGAGTTATACCATAACTCTCTCTTTCAATTCTTGTTACTCGACCAACTCTAATACCTTTAGGGTAAATATTTCCAAGACCAGCAGTCATAACTAAATCATTTAAAATAATGGGTTCAGTTCTAGTTACATACTTCATTTTAATTTTAGCCTCAGAATCGCCTTCCAATAACCCATGGACCCTGATTCTCTCTACAACCCCATCAATTTTATTATTAGCATCTAAAACTGTTAACACATCTGAGTAATGTTTAGTAAGCCTAAAAACATAGCCTACTAATCCTTGTGAAGTTACAACTGTTGATTGTAATCTCACACCATTCTCTACTCCTTTATTTATTCGAAGAACTCGATAGTCAGACGATGAATCCCAAGCAACAATTTGAGCTAGAATTTTACGTGTGTTTTGCTCTACTCCAAATTCGAGCAGGTTTTTAAGACGAATATTCTCTTTTCTTATCTCTTCAGTTAGGAACAATCTATTTTCTAAATCGGATACCCTTTTACCAAGCATTAAATTTTCTTTACTCGCTGAGACATTTTTAACGTAGTGCTCAAAAAAAGAAGACAATTGGTTATTGACGACCGTGACGCCATGCTGCAGTGGCGTGATAGAATCAATCATAAAGACTTCAAATGCGGAGCTTTTATTATAAGTATCAGGTCTTCTAGAAAAGCTAAATAACGCTACTCCCAAGACGATAATATTAAGAATGAGTTTAACTCTTTGCCCTTCTTGCTGATAGTTTCGCAATTATCTCTCCAACCATAGATAAAGTTTCCTATATTAAGAGTATCCAATCTTATCTCTAATGCCAATAATCTTTACGAATTGCTCCTATGAAGCCATACTATATTTTAAAATTTATCCAAATTTGGGAGTTCATCATGGCAGGCAAAATTAAAAAAGCATTATCAAATATGTTTGTAACAACATTTATTGGCTTCATTGTCATTTCATTTATGTTTACAGGCTATGAGTCAATGAAAGGCTCTCCAAATGCTGTAGCAACAGTGGGTGAAGTTTCGATTAAATATGGCGAGTATCAGCAAGAGTATAATAGACAGAAAGAGTTTTATAAAAGGATGCTTGGCGGAAATATTAACTCCCAGCAGGTAGAGCAGTTTGGTCTAAAAAAGAATGCACTTCACAATCTTGTACAAAGGGCCCTACTTTTAAAACTATCTGAAAAGGTTGGTGTTTTTGCAGGTCCTGCCGAAATAAAAAAAGAAATTAAAACATTACCCTATTTCAAAACTAATGATCAGTTTGATATCAATAAGTACAAAATTCTTCTAAGTCGAAATAGTCTTACTCCTGCCGACTTTGAGAAGGACGTAGCAAAGCAAATTAAAACAAAAATAGCTAATGAGCTATTGGTCAACTTTCCTATTTCAAATAGGTATATAGAAGAAAGAGAAAAGTTTCGTAAAAGTGCAATAGAAGCAAACATCGTTCAATATTCTAAAAGCTCTCTTGAGAAATTAATTACTGTATCAAATAAAGAAGTCAGGACTTTTCTTTCTAAAAAGACAAATATGGCCCGAGTCAAAGACGTATTTAAATCAAAAAAAACTAGTCTTGATCAAAAAGAACAAATTCAAGCAAATCACATTCTTTTAAAAACAACACCTGAAAATCAAAAAGCTGTGCATAAAAAGATTATAGAGCTCGCTAAAAAAGTAAGCACTAAAAACTTTAAGGCCATGGCCAATAAACACACAGAGGATCAATCTGGAAAGAAAAATGGTGGAGATTTAAAATGGTTCGCAAAGGGAAGAATGGTACCCCCCTTTGAAAAAGCGGCATTTTCAGCAAAGAAAAATACAATTGTAGGACCTGTTAAGACAAAGTTTGGTTATCATCTTATATGGGTTAGAAATAAGAAAGCGGCCAAAGAAGCAGTCTTTGAAACACATAGAGATAATCTTGCCAAAAACTTGGTCAAAACAGAAAAGGCAACTAAAAAATATTTAAAAGATCAATCTTCAAAAGTTACTCATGAGCTAAAGGCTCATCTAGCAACCAGTAATAAAAAACAATTAGATAAAGCAAAAAAGAAGTACAATCTTAAAGTAGAACAAAAAGTAGTCATCAATAGATTGGATGGTGTCTCTGGCTCTATCAAAATAGATGCTGATGACTTAAAAGTTCTGTTTGCAAAACCTCTTACTAAGACAGAAACATTTGTATTTGAAAATGCTTCACAAATTACGATACTAAGAGGTTCAGCGCATACTCCTAAACCTACCGATAAAAAAACTCAAAAAGATAATTTAGTAACTAGCCTTGGAAAAACACTCTCTCAAAAGATCATCGATAATTTAAAGGAAACAGTCTCTATTAAAATTAATGATCGTCTTCTGTAATGGCAGATAAAAACTCTAGATTTGATGAAAATATTATGGGAACTTTCTATGTAGATGATCAATGTATCGCTTGCGATGCATGTGTTATGGAGGCTCCTCGTTTTTTTGAAATGAATGAAATGGATGCTCATGCCTTTGTGCTTCTTCAACCTGATTTAAATAATGAGCAGGAGATGACCGAGTGTCTAAATGCTCTCGAAGCATGTCCCGTCGAAGCAATTGGCAAAGATGGGGCGTGATTTTTTTCCAAAACCTAAATCAATGAATCTCAATAAAAATATTTTTAACCTGTGGAAACTCTCGCATTATTTCGCCTTCAAATTTACGATTTGTTTTTTTTATATCGTCTATACTTTTAATATTGTCGCGATAATTAATAGAAATATTAGCAAGAATATCATCAGCCCCCATATGCATTGTTAAGACAACAGGATCATCTTCGATATCATCATTTTTACCAATAATTCTTTTGATTCCAAGAACTATATCTGAAGAAGCTGATTCTCCAATGAGTAATGATTTTGTTTCATAGGCCAGCCATATTGCTGTGATTGCCAATATGATTCCGATTAAAATGGTCCTTTGATTCTGTTAAATTCTTTATAGGCAAACCACCATGCAACTCCTTCAAAAATTATAGATGCACCAAGAATAAAATAGTTAACAGTAGGATCGCCTGATTTCGTTGGGTTGTGAAGGCTATGAACTCCCTCATATAATGAAAATCCAGCACCTACAGAAAATATCAAGATAGAAACTACAAATGACCAAAAGTATAATTATTTTCCGTATCCAAAAGGAAACTCCACATCAGGCTTTTGGTTAGCTTTTTTCATTCCATACAAAAGTAAAAGCTGATTTCCTGTGTCCACTAGGGAATGAATTCCCTCACTCAACATTGCGGAGCTTCTAGTTGCAATTGCAGCTGAAAACTTAGTTATAGAAATTAATGTATTTCCAATAAGCGCAGCATAAATAACTTTTTTAGATCCCGATGCCATAAACCTCCCTTCTATTTTATCATAATATTCTACCAATAAAAAAGGCCCACTTAAAAGTGGGCCTTTTTATTTATCTAGCTAAAGAAGTAAAGTTATCTCTTAAGCTGAAGAACTTCTTGCAACATTTGATCTGAAGTTGTGATCGTCTTAGCACTCGCTTGGAAGTTTCTTTGAGCTGTCATCAAGTTCACAAACTCATTTGCAATATCAACATTGGAAAGCTCTAGAGACTTCGCGAGGATTTCACCTCTCCCCGCTTCTCCAGGCTTACCGACGGAACCTTGACCAGAGTTCTTAGATTCTTTAAACATATTTTTTCCAACTTTAAAGAGCCCTTCGTTATTTTCAAATTTTCCAATTGCAATTTGAGCAACATTTCGATCTTCACCATTATTATAAACAGCTGTTAAGATTCCAGCATCACTAAAAGACATTGAAGCTAATGTTGCAGCTGTTGAGCCATCTTGTGTATGTCTAGCAACTGAAGAACCCGATCCGTATTGAGTTGAAGCACTTAAACCATCTCCACCTTCAACAATACTTTCTCCCCAATCAAATTTAATCTTTTGACCTGCAGCCGCTCCTTTATTAAAATTGAATGAATTATTTCCTTCAATTTCTTCCTGTAATCGGCCCTTGTCTGAGAATACTAAAGTACCATTGGCCATTTCAACCATTTTTCCATCCTGCCCACCTTGAGCATCCTTACCGTCTACCATTGAATGATATTCCCACTTATTGTTATCAACTTTATTATAATATTGAGTCACGACTCTAGCAGTACCAACATTATCATATACAGTTACAGAGCTACTGAAATGAGATGTCTTGTCAGGCTCTTCAGGATTAAAAACTAGATTCTCTTCTCTCGAATCTAAGTTCATTGAAAAAGTTAAGTTTTCAGTAGCTTTAGCTGGAATTGTTGTATTTCCTAACTTGATTGGCGCTACTTTATTTGTTATTTCTCCATCATCATTTGCCACAAATCCTAATACCCTATAACCATCACCAGTAATAAGATTCCCTTCCTTATCAAAATGAAATGAACCATCCCTCGTGTATCCTTTACCAAAAGGAGCTTCTGACACAAAATATCCATTACCATTAACTGCCAAGTCAGTGATACTTTCTGTTCGTGTAATATCTCCCTGAGTCATGATTGGCTTAATGTGAGCAATCTTAGTTCCAGCACCGAACTGATCTCCCCCACTAATACCTTTCAGTGACATTGCTAACACATCTTGAAATTCAGCTCTTGAAGCTTTGAATCCATTAGTACCTGCATTTGCAATATTATCACCGATAACACCCATACCCGAACCTGCTGCTTGAAGTCCTGATACACCAATTTGAAATGAACGTAAAATTCCCATATATGTTCCTCCTGAACGATATAAAGAAATACAAAAGAATATTTAAAAAATATCTAAGCAACGACAGGCTTAGATGAGGCTCCCGTAAGGACCAGCCAATTTTCTCTTGTATCTTCTTAACTAACTATTAAAGTTGAATCTATTTTTGTAAAAACATTTTCAGCCATATTATCTTTATCTATTGCAGTTACAATTGTGTTATTGTTTACATCAACAATGTAAGCTGCTTTTGGTGTAATAACTAATGAGTCTTGTCCCCCTTTAATTTTCAATTTATCTATTGCACCTTTTAATTTATTAAATTCCTCACTATCCATATTTAAGTTTCTTTCTTGCAGTCGCTTTGCTGCATGAGTAGATAATTTAATTTCCTGATCTGGTCCTTTTGGTACTAATTGTTGTTCTAATAATTTACCAAAATCAGACTTTTTACCAGGCCCTAGCTTATTAGATACATCAACCTTCTTCTGCTCCGGAAGTTTGGAAACATTTGGAATGAGAATGTTATTAATATTGCTATTTGCCATAATTACTATCAGCTCTTTTTATTCTTATAAAGAATAGTCTTGTAAATTATTATAGGCGTTCAGTCCTTGCTTTTGCAATGCAGGAGCTTTTGCCGGAGCAGTATTATTTACCTGATCAATTATTCTTGTTTTAGGTTCAGTATTTACTTTCAAGTTTTTCTTATCGTTTTCTTTAATTTTAAAACTTTCAACATCTCTTAATTTTGCTTTTTTTCCTGACTTAAGTGTAAAAACCGTTTCACCATTTTCGAAAGAGACTCCTGTAATAAGTCCTTTAGATTTGGTTTCGCCTGGAAACTCTTTTAACTCCTGATCCCACGCTCTGACTTCTGCTCGAAAATCCCCCTTGCCAACATGATAACCATTATAGCCTACACCATCCCATTTTAAGGTATGAGTTCCTGCTCCAATAGAATCGTGATCCAATTGCCCGACTAGCTGATTTCCAGCATCGTAAAATCTAATCATAACTTTTTTAGCAAATTTTGGAAGATGAAATGGAATATCTGTTGAATCCTGTTCACTTTCAAATTTTATTGAAGTCCCTTTCGTTAAAATCTCTTTTCCAAGAAAACTTGCTCCATAGAATTTATTTTCAGTTGGGGCACCTTTATTTTGCTCAGTCATTTTATGGTTGATATTTGTCATTTGTTCTAGCTGTGCAAATTGTGCTAAGTCTGCTGCAAATGATTTTTGATCCATTGGCTTAAGAGGATCTTGATTCTGAAGTTGGTGACTTAATAACCTAAGAAAACCATCTTTCCCCATTTTATTATGTTCTTTTTGATCAACAAAACGAGATTCAGTCTTTACTCCTGCCATCTGATTTAGTTTATCACCAACACCTTTTGAATTTTTTCTTTTATTTTGCGACGACCCTTGATTGAGGCCAATATTTGCAAATTGATTTTTAACAGCGGGTCTACCTTTTAGTGGCATCCAATCCCCTTATTTTTATGCAGTCTTTTTTTCTTCAGCATGTTCTTTAAATTGTTCCCATAATTGCTTTCTTCTATCTGAATCACGGTTTCCACTTTGGAATTGTTTAGACTGAGATTGTTCCTGAGATGTCTGTTGTCCCATATCAAAACCTTGACTCTTTGATTCTGAGGTGAATTTTGTAAATTCTGAATGACTAGAACTTGCAACAAGTCGGAAGTTAGATAGCTTTACACCAGAGTTATCTAATGCCTTGACTAAATCCGCTTCATTTTGCATGAAAAACTCTCTACCTTTACTATTTTGAGTCACAATTTCTAGTTCGACTTGATTTGCACCTATTTTCGCAACATTTACTCTAAAACTTCCAAGTTCATCATGCTTTACAAGTAAGTCAATTGAATTAGAGCTTCCTATTTTAGTTTGTTCAATATGATTAACAATCTTTTCAATTATTTGTATTTTATTTTCTGACTTAATGTTACTCATATCCATAATTTTAGTATTTGGATTTATAACATCAAAGTCTTTTGGAGTTTGAGTATCTAAACTCGCTGCAATAAATTCAAACCCACGATTTTGGTTATTTTGTCCTACAGATTCCACTTGAAGCTTTGTTCCAAAGTCATTTTCAACTGTATTTTTATTATTAAAATCTGCTCCACTTAAGTTAAACATTGAGTTTTTGATGTTATTTTGAGCTTTTCCGTAACCTTTTATATTATTACTAGCTTTAGCTATTTTTTTTCCAAATATATTCTGCACGTTAGACTGTTTATTATGAGCTCTCTTCATGGAGCTAATTCCATTCGCAGCATTCATACTTTGAACAAAATCGTTTCCAGATGCTAAGACCTTTCCTTGTTTTTTATTTTTATTATTTACATTTAGTTTCAGAGGTATACGTGGATCTTGCTCAATAACATTTACGTCTTTATTAGAAACCTTTGATCCAACCTGAAATTGATCAAAGTTATTTTTTACATTTAATTTACTTTTCAGTTGATCAACATTTTTAGATCCTACAAAAATCTGTTTTTTAGGATCTACCTTACTTTCAATATTACCATCATCATCTATATTAGAGATTTTAAGACTTTCATTTACGTCTTTATTCTGATTTGGTTCTAATAAACTTGATAGTCCTCTTTCTTTACTTTTATTAACAGTTAGACCTGTTTTGTCCAGCGCGTCAACCTCTTGAGAAATACTTTGCTCAGTTTGTTTCATCTCTTTTAAGAGATTTTTCAATTCAGGATTTAATTCCCTACTCGCTAATTCTTTTTCTAGTACAATTTGGTCTAATCCATCTCCAACGTTTGTATCTATATATTCACCCTTCATTGCCTCGAGTAACGCTTCTTTGGCCTTAGGATTAGCATTCATGGCCTCAGCTAAGATCATTTTTTGAGATTCTGGTGATTCAATATCTTGAAGTGTCTTTAGAAACTGTTCTGGATTTGCGCCATCAATAGAGTTAACAACAGACAATCCGGCACCAGATAAGCCACTTGGCTTATCTACTTTCTCCATAAGGAGGGCCTTGATGTTTAATTGCTTGTTTTCTATTCCTTTCATAAATTAAATTTTTCCTAACGCGTATATCTATCCGTGACCCTACTATCTTTTCATATTCATATACTGTTTTTGAAGTCGGGCAGATATTTCCTTATCCATTAAGTTAAATATTTTCGATACCTTAACTGGATTTAGTTTTTCAAGAATTTGAACAGAAATTGTAGCATCCTGAACTGACAGCAAAGAGGCAGCATTTGCCGGCTTCATTCCTGAGATAACATCCACCATATGCCCGATTCTTTTATCCCGGTTTTTTTGTTTTTCATCAATACAACCGATAAATTTATTCTGATTGGTTCTAAATTTTGTAACTTGTTCTTTAAAGTTTTTTTCATTCATTTTTAGTTGTTCTTCATTTTTAACTATTTTCAATTCCTTTAACTTAATATCATGTTCTTTTTTAATTAACTCTTTAGAAAACTCAATTATTTTATCTTGTCCAATTTTCTTTAGGTGGTTTTCTACTTCGATGAGGACTGAAGCTTGAAATTCTTCTTCACTATATATTCTCTTATCAGCAATTTCTGTTTTAGGTTTTACCTCAGCCTCTTCTTTTGCAGCAAGGCATAAATTTAAATTAATAATTTGAAAAACGATAAAAATAAGTATTTTCATCTCTTACTCCTAGATATTATTTCTCTCTGAAGATCTAGTCATAGATAATTGATCCTCTATTTTTTCCATGTCTTTTTTATTTTTTTCTTTTGTAAATTGTATCATCTTTTTTTCTTTTAAATTTTCAACTATTTTCACTTCACCTCGAGCAAGAGCAAGTTCCTCTCGCTTCGCTTCCATCTTTTTATTGAGAGCGTGTATAAGATTCTCCTTATTTTTAATATCTTCTCTCTTTCCCTGAAAATATTCTGGAAAAAACTGTAACATCTTTACTCCTGGACCAGAGTAGAGAACCTTAGAATGAGCGTCATATCCTTCATCCAAATCTATATTTAATTGTAAAATGATAGACTTTGTCTCTTCGATCTCTTGTAATAATTTTCCTAATTCCACCTTTAATTGATTCTCTTTAAACTCTCTGAGTTTAAGTAACCCATCTAATTTGAATTTAAATCTAGCCATTTTTTATCCTACAAGATGTTACTATTATCAATCATATTTTCGGGACTAATTTCGTTCTCAGCTTTTCTCGCAATTTCTACCATTTGATCATATAGATAATCTAACGTGTGTACCTCTGAAATATTTTGTAATTGCTTTAATAATTCAGTTAAATCGTTATGCACAGTTATTGCTTTATCCACTTTAGGATTTGATCCTTTAGCATAAGCACCAACGTTAATCAGGTCTTCATTTTCCTTGTAAGCGGCCATTAGATCACGCAGATGAGCCGCGACAATAATATGTTCTCTAGTAGCAACTTTATTCATTACCCGTGATAAAGATTGAAGGACGTCAATTGCAGGAAATTGATTTCTAGAAGCAAGTTCACGGCTCAAAATAATATGTCCGTCTGCTATTGCTCGAATTGCATCAGAAATGGGTTCATCTGTATCCCCACCTTCAACTAACACTGTATAAATACCAGTAATAGATCCACATCCTTTTACTGTTCCTGCTCTTTCTAGAAGTTTTGGTAATTTTGCAAAAACAGAGGGAGTATAGCCTTTTTGCCCAGGAGGCTCACCAGCGCTTAAACTAATTTCTCTGTTGGCCATTGCAAAACGTGTAATTGAGTCCATCATTAAAAGAACATCGTTATTTTCATCTCTAAAATATTCTGCGATAGTTGTTGCAATATAAGCTGCTTTCATTCTAATTAATGGTGATTGATCAGAAGTCGCCACAACAATCACTGAGTTCTTCATTCCTTCTTCACCAAGATCATTTTCAATAAACTCTAATACTTCTCGTCCACGTTCCCCAATCAACGCAATAATATTTATATCTGCAGTTGTGTTTTGGGCAATCATACCTAAGGTAACAGATTTACCAACGCCGGAGCCGGCCATAATTGCCAGTCGCTGTCCTTTACCCATTGTCATAAAACAATCAATTGCATGTACTCCTGTTTCCAGAGACTCGCTGATTGGTGGACGTTGTAATGGGTTAATAGATTTTCCGAAAATACTTCTTGACTCATACTCTTTGTGAACAATTGGACCTTTACCATCTAGTGGATTACCTTGGAAGTCTATAACCCTGCCTAGAAGAGCTTGAGAGGTTTTAATAATTGTTGTCAAGTCTTTAAGAATAATTCTTGTTTCTGAGTTTATTCCGGGAAGTTCATCGTAAGGCATAACCATACATTTTGAGCCATTTATTGCCACAACTTCACCTGGGCAAACTTCTCCAAATTCGGTATGAAATTCAACGTTACTACCAATTACCGCTCGTGATAAGTTCGCCTCAAATAACATACCTTTACTTGAAATAATTTTTCCGATCTTCTGATATGGTAATGAGTATTCATAAGCTTTATGAATTGGTGTTAAGTCTATATTATGGCCATTACTCATCAGGAATTACCGTATCAAAGAGTTTATCTAAACTTTCAAATTGCTGATCTAAAGTTCCACTAATTATCCCATTATCAGAATCAATAACAATTCCGTTTTCTGAGATTTCATAATCTACTTCAACACGAACATTATCTAATTTACCTAGTTTATTTTGAACAACTTCTATAATTTCTGGCATTGCTGAAAATTGTTTTTGATTTACCTGAACAAGCAAATTTGAAGTTTCTTGAGTTTCAATAATAAGTTTTTCCAAAAGTCTTGAAATATACTCACCATCATCTTTTAATTCTCGCAATATAACCCATTTTGTCAGATTGCGTATTAATTTATATATTTCATCTTTTTGATTCATTATAATACTTTCTTTTACAACAAGAACTTCATTAATCATCTCAGTTAAAATATTTAACTTCTCTTCTGTTTCTGCTTTTGTTTGATTAAAGACTTCTTTTTCTCCTGCATCTACGCCCTCATTAAAACCATCTTCGTATGCTCCTTGTTTAATTATTTCAATCCGTCGAGAGACTTCATCTAATATTTTTCGTTCTCTCTCTTTCTTTTCTTGATCTAATAGTCCTCGATGCTCTTTTACAATTGGAGAAATAATAAAATTTTTCTTCTCAGCCGAGATCCTTTCAAATTTAGTTTTTTCATCATTTTTTTCCGCACAAAAAGGAGTACGTTCATTTAAATGCAGGAAGGAATACTCTTCAACAGCATCTTTATTAACACTCGATATGGAGAAGTCTTTAAATTCATAATTTGAAATTTCTTTTTCCTGCTCGGCCATAGATTATTCCTTCTAAACTTGATCAAACAAGAGTTAAACCATTTGATCGCCTTCTCCACCTCTAGAGATAAATGCTTTCCCTTGAGATTCAAGCTCTTTAGCTTTCTGTACGATTTCCGTTTGTGCCTTTTCTACATCAGACAGTTTTGTAGGTCCAAGAACCTCTAAGTCTTCTTGAATCAATGTTGCAGCTCTATTAGACATATTACTAAATATTTTCACTTTAACATCTTCAGGTGCAGTTTTAAGTGCAATGACCAATTTCTGACTATCAACTTCTTTAAGTAAGGTTTGAATACCTTTATCATCAACATGTACGAGATCTTCAAAAACAAACATAAGTTTTCTAATTTCTTCTGCCAGCTCAGGATCCTTTTCATCAACACGTGACATGATATTTTTCTCACTATTTTTATCCATAAGGTTTAGCATATCAGCAATTGGTTCTACTCCACCTAGCTGATTCGTATCAATTGAACCTAAGGTAGAGAGCTCTGTCTTAAGAACATCATCTAATTGAGCAATCAGCTCAGGTGAGACATAATCGAGATTCGCCACCCTTAGAACAACTTCTGCTTGAAGCCCTTCGGGTAATCTTCTAAGTACATCAACTTTTTTTTCTGGAGCTAAATGTGCAACAATCAATGCAATTGTTTGAGGATGCTCATTAATTAAAAAGTTGGACAATGTTCTTGTATCTACAAGCTCTAATGATTCCAATGTATTATTTTGTCCAACATCAACAATCTGACCGAGTAATTGCTTTGCCCTCTCTTCACCTAGAGCATTGACAATAAAGTCACGTCCTCTATTATCTGAGAATAATAAATCATTTTCTTCATTTAACTCTGCATAAAACTCTTCCAGAACTTTTTTGATGAGCCAGATGGGTGCTTTACTAACATTCGCCATTGAGTTAATCATTCTCTTAACGTCATTATCTCTCATATGTGAAAATATCAGTTGAGTAGTTGGTATTCCAACTGCTGAAAGCAAAATCCCCGCCCTATCTTGTCCAGACAGTAGCGAATATTCTGTATCCGGATCTAATGAATTTTCATTTATGGCCACTACTCACTCCTCGTTAAGCAATTTGCTTATCTGATTCTGTTGAATGAATCATTTCATGTACAATCTGAGCTGCCTTACCAGGATTACCTTCTACTAATGAAATAATTCTCTCTTTCAACATATTTCCTTCAATTTTTTCGGGATTCAATTTATCTTCAATAGTAGGTAAAGCATCTTCTAATCCTGGTAACTTTTGGTTTGCTTGAAGTTTTTCTAGTTCTTCTAATGTTTTAGGAAGAAAATCTTCTACTGATTCAACAGTGTTGTCAGTAACCCATTGGATAAATGGTCTTACAACTAAGAAGAAGAATAAAGAGATGACAATTCCAACAACAGTATATTTGGCGATATTTTTCCAAAGTTCTCTCGCTGCTTTGTCTCGCATGAGAGCATCTGCAGCAGACATGTCCTCTCTGGCAAATTCCATATTTCTGATAACGAGGTTATCACCTCTCTTGGTATTGATACCTAAAGTAGATGCAACGATTGCAGAAAAGTTTTCAAGATCAGCTTCAGACCATTTTTCATAGGTAAAAACCGCTTTGCCATCTTCTCCAACAGCCGCCTTACCACCTTCACCTAAGACAGCGACCCTTTTACCATCAATCATAACTGCAGCTGATATTTTTTTAATTCCCGCTACTGGATTTTTAGATTTTTTAATAGTTTTTGGAACATTATAGTTTCTAGTAGACAATTCCTTATCAACGTTATTTTTTGTTTCAGGGATTCCTGGCTGTGGAGTTTCTCCAGGTAAATTAGACCTTGCCCCAGGAATGCCTTGAGGAGATGGTCTAGAACCATTTAATTTTTGTGTATTTTTAACTTCAGATAGAAC
>JABGXW010000006.1 GCA_018675575.1 Bacteriovoracaceae bacterium
AAATATACTTAATATACCTTATCGATCATTGAAAAAAATATTCAGTAAAACTGCCACGACATCAGAACGAAACCATATGAAACTTGCAAGATTTGCATCTTCAAATCTATTTAAAGAAAGGTTTTCAAAAAAGGAAATGGAGAGAATTGAAAATTATATTAATGAAAAAGAAAGTGATATAGAGAAGAAAAGAAGGCCCTCTGAAGAACAGGTTTACATCGAATCGGTGCTGACCTTTTTAAAGGATTGTAATGGAAAGAAAGACTATATAGAGCTCTTCTTGATTCTATCTTCCGAAATACCTACTAATGGACTCAGAAAAGAACTGAGTGCTCAACTTCAATTCTTGGTTCAGCAGAGATTTGTTAGGCATAATGAGGACGGGTTTACTCTGATTCATCCTTTTCCAATGAATAGCTTTGAACTAGAGCACAGACCATATCTTAAGACCATTTTTGAAGAAAATACAAATATCTATAAAGGGCAGAATAATTTTTTAAGAGACAGGATCTTTTTTAAGAGAGTTTCTCTTAGATCGTATCTCAAGATTATAAAGGTTTTCACAAAGGCATACGATCAAATAAGAAAGATTTTGAATGAAGATAAAAGCTCATCCGAAGAGAAGAATATCCCAATGCACCTTAATATGGTGATTGATACTCTTGGAGGAGTAGGGGTATCGAAGAATGAAGGAAATTTGGAAATATTTAAAGAGTTGTAGGGAGTAATTGCATTTATTCCAAGGATTTAAAATGAGCAGACATGAGACCTGGCGTACAAAAGAGTATTTTAAAAAGTTTCCAAAGGATTCGATTTTACTCGAGGAGTTTATGGCGGTTCGAAGAAGCAAAGACAACGGTCAAAGACTAATAGATGGACTAATTGTATTGAAACCAAGTAAAAAAGACCCTAAAAATATTAAAGGTAAGGATGTTGTAGTTATTCAAACGAAAGCAAAACGACTTGGTATGTACCTGCTGGGGCAAGCATTTTTTTCAACCATGCTGATTAAGAAATTTAAGCCTAAAAGCGTAAGAACTATAGCAATCTGCGCTAAGAGTGACGTTGTGATGGAAAAGTTAGCGAAACAGAAAGGAATTGAAGTAGTAATAATTCCTGATAAAAAATAGTTGAAGGAAAAGATTTAGCGGTATGGGTTTTAAACTCTGGTTGTTATAACGTGCATTTGGGGGGCAAATGGTGGACAGTTATTAAAAATCACTTGAAAGCAGCTTCAAAATAGCAAACTGAACAACTGAGGTTTACTATGGCCATAGAAAAACGATCCGCAACCAAAGGTACACATATCGCGCGATTGTGACACAACGAATAGATGATCAAAGACACAGGATTACTAAAACATTTGAAACAAAACGCGAAGCTAAGTCTTGGGAAACTGATGTTATATTACATGGACTACGCCAAACATTTGCTTCCCATTTTTTAATGAATTTTTGAAATATTAGAGTTTTTGAAGTATTGGTTGAATGAACAACCCTTTATGCAAGTTTCTAATCTCATCGCTCTCCTTAACTATCCCATCCTAAGCGCAAACTTTTGTGGCAGCTTAAAACCAGGAGGGCAATTAAACTACTGAAACTAAGTCACCAAAACAACTGTGAAATGATGCCGAACTGGAATATTTTTTTCAAAAAAATTAGAGATTTGACTATAATAGTGTATAATTGTGTATTAGCACAAACATAGTTAGCTGAGCACAAATGTTAGCTATTCTATATAAGGGAAGGGATATATCATGAAAAAATTACTAGTATTAACTATTGTGAGTTTATTTTCCGTTGCTGCTTTTGCAGCTACAGATTGTCCAGAAGGCCAACTTACATCTGAAGAGTCAACCGCTTATATTGAAGAGCATATTAATGGAGGCAGCCAGGCTGTTCCAGGGCAACGTCCTAGCTGTTCGGAGATAACTCCAGGTTGCTGGAGCTGCTTTACGTACAGCACAACACCAAGTCATAAAAAGAAAAAAAAGGATTAACAATTAAATATAAATATAGTGCCAACAAACTTACAACGCAGGCTTGGCGGCACTTAAGTAAGGGACGGATGAAACTCTTATAGAAGCCAAAATATACCCAGTAGAGGAGAGTCATACTTTTGGTATTTTGCAATTAGGGTCTTAATTCTAATCACCCTAATCATGAAATAATACAAGTATAGACCTTCCTTCCCTAGCGAGGATCTTTTAGCTTCTAAGGATAGGACAGATGAACCCCCTTTTGGATAAATTTTAATCTATTAATATGTGGTAATCGGCATCCATAAAGACAACTTTTATAAAATATTTTAGAGAATCTTGAGAAATAGGCCAGTGTTTGAATAAGCCTTCTTAGTTAAGACCAAAATTAGGTGTACTTCTGCCTTCGCAGTTACGTATATTCGAAAGAACATCAAATGAATTATTCACTCCGAATAAAGGTCTCTTGTCAGCAAAGTCATGGTAGATTAATTGCTGGGGATAGGGCTCAAAAAAGAAGATCGCCACAAAAAAGATGGTGATGATAGCTAGGAGAATCCATTTTTTTGTTTGTTCTGTCATTAAATCATTATGCCTAATAATTGGTCACATCTCTAGCTAAATGACGAATCTGATAAATTAAATCAATCATTTTCAGTACTTGTCGCGTCAAGAGGGCCCTTTTTTGGCCTTTTTTTTTGCAAAATATGACAATAGTAAAAACAACTTATTAGAATTCTTCAGGATGCAATTATGTTTAAGAAAAGTATTATCTTATTTTTTATGATTCTAAGCTGTGTAAGTCTAATGGCCATGAAAGATAATAAAAATGAAAAAAGCTTTCTAAAATCAAATGATCAAATTCTGAACCTCTTAGAATTTACTGAAGATGCAATTCAATGGCGATATGATTTGAGATCTCATACAAAAAAAATGAAATTTTATATGTCAAAAAATGACAATAAGATTCGTGCCGTCCATTATCTTGAATTACAGAACTTAGCAAAAAAATATGTTTATGAAATTAATTCTCCATTACAACGAATTATAGAGGGTACTGAAAACTTTTTATTATTTGATGACTTCTTTGATATACAAACAAATCAGACAACATCAGTAAAAAAAGCAGTCCGAAGATCTAAATTAGAAGAAGTTCAAAGAAGAAATAACAATCGCAGAGGAATGAGATTTAAAACGAGAAGAGTTAAACGTTATTTGGTTAATCCAAATGATATCAAAGGACAATTACTATTAAGGTCTTTTAAAATGCAATTGGCTGCAAAACTCATAACTATAGATAATTATATTTTAGGATTATCAGGTATTTTGGATCATTCATACCTCAAAAGAATCTTATTATGGGATTTAGAACTTGAACATGAAGAAGTCAAAAATACTTTATGGCATACATGGAAAACATATCATAAAAAATATCAAAACCCTCGAGACCTTTATCAAGCCTATGAGATCATTGAGGCGGCTGAAAACAATTTAAAATCAAATCCAAACTATCCAGGCCAAGATAAATTCACAGATCAACTAGATAAAGTGATTAAACAATCTATCATTTGGAAGATTGTAGGAGAAAGAAGAAGCACCATCAATCTTTTTGCAGAGACAGCTTCACGTGTGGCCCTTATGAATGCTAGACAAAGAGACAGTATTGCCCTTGTTACAGATAATGTTGTTTACGGAGGTTCTGAATTATTCGGGAATATTGCAGGATCTTTTTATAAAGGCAAAGGAAAACTTTATCACTATACAGATCAGCAATTACAAGAAATTAAAAATGGAACTAAGGCGTTAGATGTGATTTTTGATAAAACTGGATTTCGTTTGACCGATAGCTTTATCCCCGGTCATTTTACCCATACTGCAATTTGGTCGGGAACGGAACAAGAATTGAGAGAGTTAAATGTATGGAATAATTTACCAGCACTCTATGAGAGAGCGCAAAAAAATTATAATTATAAAGGCCCCTCATTTCAAAAGTCTATTAAAACCGGACATTACATTATCGAGGCCTTAAGGCCAGGTGTTCAAATAAATAATTTAAGGCATTTTATAGATATTGACGATCTTGTTTTTTTAAGACCTAAAAGTTGTGAAAATGAAATCAGAACTAATGATGATAATGGCAATCCAAAATGTCTCACCAGCAAGATGAAAACAAAATATTTACTTGAATCATTTAAACAAATAGGAAAGGATTATGATTTCAATTTTGATGTCAATACAGGAGAGCGAATTGTATGTTCCGAATTAGTTTATCGTACATTTATTGATACGGCATTTGAAACCAACTTATCTATGGGAAGACATACATTTGTTTCAGATCAGATTATTCCACATGCAGATGATAGTGAAGACCTCTTCTACCCGACTCTGGTCATTATTAATGGCGGTAAAATTAATGAAGATGTCGCCGGCAAGCAAGAAATATTAAAGCTATTAAAAAATACTCAATATGATATTTTCACACAAAGAACCGGCATATCTATGGATTATTAAAAGTTTGTAAAGAGATATGTACGTTTACTTGTAATAATTTATAACTTAACGAAATCAGGAAATGTGGTACAAGTAGCTTTTCCTTATCTTACACATTCCGCCCTATGCACAGCAATTAAATAATTCTTTCATTTTATTCTCTAAAGATAATGGAGTAAATGGTTTTGAAATGTAATCAATGGAACTATTTATAGGCCCTGAATTATTATTTTTTAATTTCTTTTCTGGAATCATCATAATCACAGGAATGTCAAAAATAGATTCTACTGAATTCTTTTTTAAAAACTCTAGACCGTCCATTACAGGCATATCCAAATCTAACAAAATAAGATCAATCAGCGGATTATTATTGATAACCTCAAAAGCGTCATGCCCATTATTTGCAATTAACACCTTGTTGCCTAGGGATTCTAACATTTTTGAAATCATAATAAGGTTTACCTTAGAGTCATCAACGATAAGTATTTTCATATAGTTTTTATCGGTAAAAAAAAAAAAAAAAAAA
>JABGXW010000025.1 GCA_018675575.1 Bacteriovoracaceae bacterium
CTGTCATCTGAGCTTGTCCGATATGTAATTCATGCTCAAATAAAAAGTCTGTTGTTTCCTCAAGGTTCATAAGATCGTCACTAGAGCTATATTGTTCGGACAGACAACCTTCCTCCAAATTCTCTACCAACTCAGGAAGCATGGGCCGAATTGCATAGAAGTCTCCAGACTCATAAGCTCGTGGAGCCTCTACATCAGAAACCATAATTTCATGTATTTTCTCACCAGGTCTTATTCCCATATATTTTATTTCTATATCTCTTTCTCCAATCAATGCTTTTGCAAGAGTTACCATATTGGTAGCCTTAACTTTTGGAATAAAGATTTCTCCCGGCAGAGCTCTATCAATTGCATTAAATATGGTATCAACCGCTCTATTAAGTGGTAAAAGAAATCTCGTCATATCCCCTGTAGTTATTGTTAGAGGACCTCCTGATTCTATCTGATCATGAAAGAGAGGAATCACAGACCCCCTAGAGGCAAGAACATTACCATATCTCACACAAATAAATCGAATTTCAGGAATCGTAATGTTTGCACTTATAAAAACTTTTTCCTGGATTGCCTTTGTCATTCCCATTACATTAACTGGCTTACAAGCTTTATCTGTAGAAACACCAACCACTGTTTCAATGGGGAAGTTGTTCTCTCTAACTGCGCGCACAATATTTTCAGCCCCTTCAATATTAGTTCTAACAGCTTCAAATGGAAAGTATTCACAAGAAGGAACTTGCTTAAGGGCAGCTGCGTTAATTACAATATTTGCATTTCTAAGTAAGGAGCAAACACTATGATAATCACGGACATCGCCAATTCGAAACTCAAGTCGTTCCTTGAAGTTTTTATAAATTGTCTCATCTGTTGCATTTAGTTTATTAAGAAAGCTCAGTCTCATGAAATGCTGCTTCGCCTCATCTCTTGAAAATACAATCAACTTTTTAGGCAGCCCTGCTTCTCCTGATAAAATTCTTTTAACAAGAATTTTGCCTAATGACCCAGTTCCACCAGTAACAATAACTGTCTTATCTTCAAATAGTTTCATTTCTTCCCTTATAGTATTCACAATTAATAAAATGTTTTCTCATTTCTTCTAAATACTCTTGCCAAGTTAATGGGCTAAATCCAGATTCATTTTTAAATTTATCGCAGCAAAGCGACCGATCAATACTCAATTCTTCTGACTTAGTTATATCTATTTCTTTCTTATAAACTTTTTTAATCAATTGCAGAAGAGAAAACTTAGATGTTCGACTAGATGAAACATGGTACAGACCCGTATATTTTCTGTCTAAAAAATACTCATCAATAATTTTCGCCAAGGATATAGTAGGAAATCCGGAAAAGTAGGCCTTATAATAGCCTTTAATATTACTTTCTTGTGATAAAAACCATTCTAGCAAACTTGTCTGACTAGTTAACTCATGACCAATAATTGAAGTTCTTATTGTGAGATGGGGAGCTTTTATTACCTCCCCCATTAGTTTAGATTTTCCATAAATATCAGTCGCATAGGTACTATCAGACTCATCATAAGCCCCTTTTACTCCATCAAATATACAGTCTGTACTAATGTGAATAAAGCGAGAATTCAGCCTGTCTGCTACTTCAGACAGTTTGTGTGGGAAATAAGAGTTGATATAAATTTGCTCGCTATCGCCATAAGATTTTTTCTGTTTGATAATTCCGACTGCATTAATAATCACATCAGGCCTAATTTCTTTTAATCTGCTTTCCCAGTTGCTTATTTCTTGCGCAGATCCGCAAGAATAGACACGCTCATCCTGCTCAAATGGCAAGCCCGTTTTGTCCCTCGTTAATCCATATACATCGAAACTTGATTGAAAATAATCAAAAAGAACATGTCCAAGAGTTCCGCTCACACCAAGAATTACTATTTTTTTTGACAATATCTACCTACAATTCAACAGCTGTTCTAACTTTTTTAGCACAATACCTCTTTTAAAATGCTTTTTAAAATATTTATATCCATTTTCTGCGTATATCTGTCTCTCGAGGTGATCCATTGCGCAATACTTCTTCAAATTTTCAACAAGACCATTCAGATTATTCGCACTTGAAACTAGACCAGAATTTGAATCTGTGATCAAATCTGCAGGCTCTCCTGATAAAGAGCCTAAAATAGGTTTTCTTACAGCAAGATATGATTGAAGCTTGCTTGGTACAGTAATCGAAAAAATGGGATCCTCTCTTAAGGAGATATAAAGAACATCAGCCAAAGCAAAATAATCATTCATCTCATCTGCAGGCTTTTGGCCAAGAAAGATAATCTTTTCCTCTAGATTCATTGTTTTAATTCTATTTTCAAGTACAGGTCTTGCTCTACCATCTCCTACAAAAATTAATTTTATGGGATAATCCTGAAGAATATGTACAGCGTCTACGATTAAATTTAAATTTTGAGCTTCCCCAAGGTTGCCGGCAAAAACCAATTTGAGTTCATCTTCTTTAAAAAGGTTTTTCTCTTTCTTGCCTAACTGAACACTGTCTTTCTTAATAGGTTGATAAAAATCTTCAGCCCAGTATGGAAAATATGAAATAGGTTTTTTTCC
>JABGXW010000026.1 GCA_018675575.1 Bacteriovoracaceae bacterium
GGCAGATGCTAATAAATCCCTGACAACAGATGCAGCAGGTGATCCACAATGGGTTGCAACGACAATTTGTGCTTCTGGTCAATCAAATCGTTGGACAGGAACGGCTTGGGTTTGTGAAGATGATGATAATACTGGTGGATCCGGCTCTGTGACTGAAGTAACTTCTGGAACTGGTTTAACTGGAGGTCCAATTACAACCACAGGAACATTAAATGTTGATGTTGGAACAACTGATGGAAAAATAGCTCAAGTAGGCGCAGGAAATGTTCTACCTACTTCGATTATTCCATCTAGAAGTCATCTCTCTGCTTTAGACGGAGATCCTAGCGTTGCTGTTTCTGTAGACAGTGATGGTAACACAGTTATGACAGGTACGGTAACAGCGACAGGTTTCTTCTATAGTTCAGACAGAAGACTTAAAGAAAATATTGAAACAGTGGGCGGACTTGAATTAATTATGGCCTTGCGAGGAGTTACCTTTGATTGGGTTAAAGATGGAGTTCCTGATATTGGTTTAATTGCTCAAGAAGTAGAAGAAGTTCTTCCAGTCCTTGTTCAAACTAATGATCTATCGGGCCTAAAGTCTGTTAAATATGGAAATTTAGTCGGGCCTCTTATTGAAGCTATTAAAGAACAACAAGAAATCATTAATCATAACTCCAATTTATTTAATACAATGAAATATGGCCTTGAAGAGTTTCAACTAAAAGTATCCCGTAATTCAAGAAAGATCTCTTCTTTGAATAAAACAATTGAGCAGCTACAAAAGAAAAATCAGAATTTGGAAGCGAGACTGATAAAATTAGAAGAATTATTGTTAAAAAAATAAAAGACTTTAATGGCAGTAAAATGGATAATAAAATCTATGAAGACAAAAAAACTTGTCTATATTTTAATCATATTTTTGATCTCCTTTGAATCATTTGGAATTAACACAGTAGATACTGGGTATGACCTCTTTACGGGCACTTATAAAAAGATAAACGCTCATTCCGTTTGTAAAGCTGTCATATACTTGGGAGCTGGTCCTAATGTGTTTATTCCTACAAAGACAGCATCAGAATGGACTGGATTTAGGAATGCTCCTCCTGCGGGAATTTTGGTTAATCCTTGTTGTTCTGGATATGAAGATAGTGGCTATTGCTATTATCTAGCTGCTAAAGAGCAGTCGTGCAATGCGTTTTGTTTTAGTAAAGGAGGGCCCGTATTATCTGGAATTGCATTGACCCAAATTGATAGTATTAATAAATGCAATGAACTTATTCAAGGTATTACTGGATCAATTACACTAAATGACTTAGCAGACTACGAAGATATTACACAGGCGGGAACTGGTTGCACCTATCTTAATTTTATAAGTAAAATGGTGCCTTACCATGGCGTATTCAGAGAATTCGGAAGTGCAGTCACTCGTGAAGCGGTTCATAGCAATGTGGATGCCCAAAGACTCTGTGCTTGTGATATTTAGTAAAATTCTAATGGACATTCATTATAATTATTTATAAAGGTCATTTTTAGATTCTGGCAACTAATCAGAACTTTCTCTGTTTTTTTACATTTAGCTAGAGCATGCCCAATTAAATGACTTTCTGTAAGAAGCTCAATAGATGTCTCGATAATAATATCATTATAATCTAAAATATTTCTTTTCCAATTTATGGATTCTATAGAATGAGGAAGTGCTATTCCTTTGCCATTTATAAGACCACTTGCACTTAATGATTGAAACATTCCCTCTATTGCCATCTCTAAACTTGTTGTATTAAGCGTTGCAGAGGTGGATTTAGAATCAGAATAATAAGTGAGATATTTTATTATTTTAAAACCTTCTCCAAAATCGACTACTTTTGGTCCGTATAGAGTTGAGGTGAGAACTTCTTTACTTATTACCCCATGATTAATCGAGCAGTCTTCTGATATCGGTTTAATCTTAATATGATAACAATTTATTCCACTGACCTTAACCATCATTTCATCAATCGAGTTATTTTTTATAAAATGATAATTTAAGTGTAACTTTTCATTCGGAAAAAATATCATTTGTAAAATAGAACAATTTAATGAAAAGTTTTTCCTATGTTCGAGTACTTGTTGGCATAGACGTATCGTATTCCCTATTAGAAATGAGGCAGGATAAATTTCAGTTTCATTTATCTTGTGAGAAATAAGATCAGGACTTTTCTCATAAGATTCAATTTGAGAAAAAACTAATGACTTTGGACTATTTAGAACTATTTCTTGAAATGATTTTTTCTTAAGATCAAAATTCATTAAAAAGATGTCTTTTTCATCCATTATAAAAAAATCATGATTTTTTTTATTTAATAACGCTAAAGAATGATCAAATAGTTCAGAAGCTTTTTGGCCATCAATTAAACTTATACCTATTTGTTTGAGCTTTTGTAATATTCCTACGTTTTCAGTCATCCCAACATTGTCCCAAGCACACCAATTAAGTACACAAGATCGTATTTTTCTCTCTGCTAATCTATGACGCATATATTCGTTTGCATATGTATAGGCGTATTGTCCAGGGTTTCCAAAATAAGAAGTCATTGAAGAAAAGTGAATGTAATCAGTACAACTTTCTTTTTCCAGCAAGTCGATTAAGAATTCTAACGAGTTTTTCTTTACACTTAAAACGAGATCAAAGTCTTCTTGTGTAGTGTCTGCTAAAGATTTTGATATTTCAATTCCTGCAGAGTTGATACAGAGATCAAATGAACCTAATTCTGAAAAAATATTTAAAAGCTCCTTTTCTTTTGTGATATCGCATTTCCTGTAATGAAATCTACCTATGTCTTTTTTAGTTAGAGAACGACCAATGATTGTTATCGACTTGGAATCTTTTAATAATTGAGAATGTTCGATAATTTCTTTACCAATGCCTTTATGGCCAGCAATGAAAAGGACGTTCTTGTAAATTATTTTGCTAGTTTTATTATCATTAATTTGAGAATTAAGGGGAGTAAATATTGTACGATATACTTTTTTATCGATGTAGAATGTCTCAATATTATTTCCAAAATGAAGACCCTCTTGATATTCGTCCATATAATGGAAATGAATATTGATACTAAAGTCTTTAAAAAAGCTTTTTAAAAGACTTACAAAAGCAAATATGTTGTTAGTGATATTTGTTGAAACAAAGTCGAGTCTTATTCCATCTTTATAATCAGTTTCTAAGAGTATTTTTTTTACATGTTCGAAAGAAAATGAATGAGAATATTCTGAGATATCGATTATATGACAGTCTTTATTTTCTTTGCATTTATCAAACGGAATAAGTTTCTTAATCTTATGCATATTGAGTTCATGAATTTTTTCTTTCTTGATAGAGAATAGTTCAAACGTGGACTTAAATTTGCTTTGTTTTGGTGATTTCGTTAAACTTGCCTCTTGTAGATACTCAACAAATTCTTCTATCGTTGTAAATGTCGATATAGAGATATCTTCAAAGTCAATATCAGAATCATGAGATAAAACTTTATATAAGATTTCTGCCTTTTTAATAGAGTCAATACCAAGATCATCTTGAAGGTGACTTGTAATCTGAAAATCTGCTAATTTATAGCCTGTAACGTCAGCAATAACATTATTAATGATGGAAACCCATTTGGAGTTTAAAACGTTATGATGCTGTTCTTTTTTTACCCTAAATTCTAATTTATGAAAATGAATTGTTCTATCAGTCTTAATGGGGTAAATACTTTGTACAAATGTATCTAAGCTATTTCCTGGTCCACAATTATAGAAAGAATACATGTCGATATTACTTATCAATTTATAAAAATTAACTTGTAAGGTTAATTGCTTAGTTAAAATAGTATAAATGTCAGTAGAAATCTCTTCAGTGGATTCATATTTTTTATTTGTGACGTTCGAATAGAAAGGAATAGTTATTTTTCTATTTTCAAGAGATATTGGATTCACTGTATAATGCTTTTCAAGCTTTAAGGTAGCGTCTTGCATTAGAGGGGAATGATATGGATATTTTATATGAGCCAAATTTAAAAAAGGCAGTCTTTTCTTTAGAAGTAAGCTTTTTAAATTTTCAAAGATACTATGAGAATAAGACAAAGCTATTTGTTCAGTAGAATTTGTATTTGCTAAATAGACTTCTGGTAATTCCAGGACCTCATTAATATTTTTTCCTTTTAAATTTACAACTATCATTCCACCAGGGGAGCTTTCAGGGCAAGACATTTCTCTGAGGTATACAATCTCAAGACCTTCTTCGAGCTTTAAAAGCCCTGAACAAACTAAGACTGAGTATTCCCCGAAGCTATGGCCTAGGAGAAGTGTAGGGGGGAGTATTGCTTTTGATTTTTGAAATAAAGAAACTTCGGCAATTAATAATGAGATATTTCGTAGTAAAGGAATGTCTTTTTTATGTAAAATTGTTCCTTGTAAATATGTAGAAATAGTTTGTATCATAGACTTTTTACAAAAAAGATCTGCTTTTTGAAGATTCTCTTTGAATATTTCATCATTTTTAAATAAATGATGAAATATTTTATTGATGGCCGTTCCTTGACCAGGAAACATATAAAGAATATCTCCTTTTATATCGTTTTGATTTTTTGAATAATGTATTTGATTTGCAAAAAGCGTTGAATTAGTCAAATTGTATCTCCTCATCTTGCCCAAGACCTAGCGCTTTTGAAAAATCTGGATGAGTTATTAAATCAACCTTTAGAGTAGTTGTTTTATATAGACAATTCTCCTGGTCAAAAGCTCCAGTTGTATCGATGAGTAAATAAACTTCGTTAGGGTTACTATGTAAGTTCATTTTAATTGAATAGAGTGCAGCGTCGTAAGAACCTAGGTCCATATCAATATGATAACTCTTCCCTTGTAAATTAAACACATTTGCAACTCGACCTGCAATGACATTATTAAGTACACCTGGACCTATATCTTCTGATAGAATAGGATATTTTAATTTTTCTTCTTTAATCAACTTTAATAATGTCTTTATAGTGGGATTTATTTTCTTCCGAGAAAGTTTTGTAATTAAGGTATCACATGTCACTTTAGTTGCCATATCAATTAATTTATCCAATCCCAATCTTCCACAAGACAGAATATTGATTTTCTCAAGGCCTATGCTTGTGAAAATATGTTGAGAGTTTGGAAACATCTTATACACACATTCCACAGCAGCAAATTGCAAAATGTCTATCTGTTGATAACTTTTTCGCGGGAAGAAATTTTGACTCATTTTATCTAATTCAAAATCATTTAGTGAGAGAGTATGAGATTTTATTATTGATAACGTTTTGGATACATTTCTTGAAGACTTTTTGTTTTTAATATCAGATATATCAAGTTCTTCATCATATCTTTCTAATGCCAAGTGATAATTACATCCACCAAACCCAAATGCAGAAATGCCTACATGTGTTTGATATTTACTTAATGGCCGTTCTGATTTAGTGATCTCGAAATTCTCAATTTCTTTAAACATATCTTGCTGAATGTGTGAGTTTGAAGGCATCAATTGCCTGTTAAACATTGCTACTACTTTTAAAATGCTAGTCGCTCCAGCGGTAGACTTGGTATGGCCAAAAATGCCTTTATTTGTACCTATAAAAACTTTTTCACCGCCAAAATATTTAGTGATTGACTTTAACTCTACTTCATCTCCTATAATAGTCCCGGTACCATGGGTTTCTACATGAAAAGGATTTGATTCAATATTCCCCCATACTTTTCGATAGGCCATTACTTGTCCATCAACTGTCGGTTGAAATAAGCTTGCACTTCTTCCATCACTGCTTCCATTAACTCCTTTAATGACGCCATATATTTTTCTCTTATTCTTTAATGCGGTTTCAAGTCGCTCTAACGCAAATAAAACACAACCTTCTCCTTGTGTAAGTCCGTCATGTGATTGATCAAATGGTTTTGCGTGTGTTGGAGACAAGGCACCAACTTTGGAAAATAGCACAAATGCACCGTTTGCAAGATTACTCTCAACACCTCCGGCTATCACAAAATCTTTTTCTCTAGACTTTAGGACATTACATGCAACTTCTATTGATGTTAATGAGGATGCACATGCAGAATCTATCAAAAATCCAGATCCATTATAATCATTGGGAAATATTTCTTTAAGTCTCTTGAGCATTGAGGTGTGGAATTGACCTTCCAAAGAACATGGGCCTGCTCCACTTGTTGCATCTTCTAGCTCTATATCAAGATAATCATAAAGTTCATCTTTGTTTTTCTTGGAAGGATAGTTTTTCTCATAGTTTAATTTCATATTCTTAAATAAAGTATGTAATCTTTGTTGTGAAAATAATATGTCAGGATTCATTGATCCTAAAATTAATGTCATATTTTCTGCACAAAAATTGATGTCCTCAATGATTTGAGAATAAGCTTCTACTAAATAAGCTAAAGCACGATGGTCAGTTGGTAAATCTAGGTTATGTTTCTTTTTGATACTGAAATAATCGCTTTGCTTAATCTGTGCGGCCATGGTGGAATATGTTTTAGTATCTTTTTTTAAGTCTTTACTGAAGTTGTCTTCAATCTTCCATCTATCTTTATCTATTGGTCTAAATAAAAACTTTCCTTCGAATATCTTATTCTCAAAAGAAGCGTAGTCCATTGCATCTGGTAAGACATTTCCAATGCCAGTAATGACAATATCATTTCTCTGGTAACTTCGCTTCATAGATATTATTTCACCTTCGTAAAAGTTAGTTCGATTTTTTTATTATGAAAATAATAGTCTAATACTTTGGCCAATATGATAGAAAATAATATAGCAGATAAGCTAAGGATAAGAATTGACCAGCCAGGGCCAATGACAGTTTTTAAAGCTCTCGTCATGTGATAAAGATAAACGATATGAAAGATATATATCGGTAATATCCAACGGCTGAGCTGCCGTACGGATAAACTAGACAAAAACTTAATCTTATCTATAAATGTTTCCACAATTTTTAAATTAATTGTAAAAAATGCAATAACGACCATTACATTTAAGCTATCTGCTTGAAATATTTTCTTTGAGATTAAACTCATCTTCGACATATTAGATAAATAAACTGTATCTAAGCGAATAAAAGTATAACTTAGGAAATAGAGTAGACAAAGAACGAAGAAACTAAAATCTTGCCAGTTAGAGTTTTTACGAGTGTTTACTCGGTTGAATATTAAATAACCTGCACTAGTAACAGGAAACCAAACTAAAAAAGGCCAATTATGCATAGAGTTTTTTGTCCCAATTAAAAGACCTATGGGTAAATTTAAAAAGGACATTAAGTAATGAGTATTATACAGGTATGAATTATAGAGAGTTAGCAAAAGTAAAGTGTTTAAACATAATATAATAAACTTTAATTTATTATTAATTTCAAATAGTTTATGGATTGCTACTGTAGAGATAGTGAGAACTAGAAATAAACTTATTCTAAGTTTAAAATAAATATTATCTTTAACGTTAAGCCATGCTCCACCTTTCTCGATTGTTAAAAGCTCTCTCAAACTTTCAAATAATGGATTAGCAATCAGACATAGAATTGCAGCAACATAAATCCATTTCGTTCCTTTTTGACTTAAGTACTCCAAGGAAAAGAGACTCAGTCCGATAAAACCTAAGACATTAAAGACAAAAATAGAAGATAGTAAACCCTCTAATAAAAAGACAACGAGACTATCTAGTAGGAATAAAAATAAAAATAGCTTTAAATATTGTTTTGGGTCTCTTCTCTTTGAATTTAAATGATTAAAGGCAAGAACGGCCCCTGCAATTGCAGGTAACGCCATTGTGACAAAACCATTTATAATTAAGAGTTTCCATTTATTAAAATGGAAGGTTTCTACTAAATTTATTCTATAGGTAGAACCCACAAACATAAATGTGTGGATCAAAATCATTTGAAATACTGCAAATGATTTCAGAAAGGGGATTGTTCGATTAAAAGAATTCGTTTTCATATTCACCTATGATTTCTCTTGCTGTTTCTATTCCTGATAAGGATGCAAATGAGAAGCCCGCTCCTCTAGACCAGGCACTCGCGAAGTACATATTACTGATATTGTTTTTTAAGAAGTTTTCTGCTGAGAACATTCTATTTTTAAATGAAAATCCATAAATAGCACCATGTGTATTTAATGTGTATCTTTCAATTGTTAAGGGGGTCGCCATTTCTGCTAAAGTACATGATTTCTTGATTCCTGGAAATTGCTTGTCTAAAAAATTGATTACGAATTCTATGGTATGTTCTTTAATACGGAGGTATTCCTCTTTTGATTTATGAAACCAATTTATATAATCATCTTTAAATAAGATTGCAGCGATATACTTATTATCACCAGTTAAACCACTATCTATTTCTGAATAATCGATAAAACAGAACGCATTGATGTCTTTAATTTTACTTTCTATTTCTGATAACATGAAATATGACATATATCCTGAGAGTCCGAAGGTCTTCGGGGCTTGGTCAAATTCCAAGAAAATAGTTGACATTGAAATGCTCGGTTCTTGTCTTTGTTTATTTTTAATTTCTAACAAACTTTCATTCTTTATCCAGTCACTTACCGTATATGGAGAATTGTTAAATATGTAACAATCTGCGGATAATTTAGAGGTTTCAGTGTTTGTCCTCTTCTGAATTTGAATAGATTGTATTTCACTTTCTTTATATTCAAGACCAACTACTCTAGTGCCTAATAAAAATTTCCCGTTGTTTTTTTCGATGAGAGATTTTAAATAATCTCCTAATGTTTGAGAACTCCCTTTTATAAAATAACAACCATTTTTAAAATAGAATGAATTGCCGTACATGAAGATTAGAAAGTTAAGTTCTTTAGGATTGTCATGATAAAAACAAATATTTGCCATTAAAATTGATTTTAACTCGTTAGATTGAAAGTTTTTTTCTAAATACTTTCCGAGAGAATAATTCTTATACTTTGTTAGAATAGGAATCTTTAAAGCCTGATAGGGGTCATTCTCAAAGCTTGAAGATTTTTCTATTTCTGATTGTATGTTGTTTAAAATATTGCAATATTTTTTAATTGATTCTTTCTCTAAGGGGTAATGTTCACAAAGAGTACTTTCAGTTTCTTCAATATTATCAGGAATTGAAATCATACCATTGCTGGTTTTAATTTTATAAAAGTCTGGTGCTCGAACAAATTCCACATTCTCGAAGATTCCAAGCTTTTCAAATTCCCTAAATTTTACTGTATCTTTTACAAAACCATCCAAACAATGAATACCTACTTCGTGACGTGACTTCGCTCTTTTAAAGCAAGAGGCAAAACCCCCTACATTATAATGATTCTCGATAATTGTAACTTGAAATCCATTTTCAGATAAAATAGCGCCAGAGAAAAGTCCTCCAAGACCGGAGCCAACAATGATTACTGATTTTTTTTTCATCTACTAATTTTACCCTATTAGTAAAGCTTGATAAAGATTATAAAACAAGAGGGCTGTGCGTTATGGCTTTTTTTTTTTAATATACCTAAGTTTCTGTATAATAAAATAAATGGGTAGAGTTTTATGAATATATACATTTTTTTTATTTTTTTTATTTTTTTTATGCCTTCTTCGACAGTGTTTGGTGATGAATCTTTTTATGTCTATAAAGATGGCGTAAAGTTTGAAAAAGGAGACTTCGCTGAAGATACTGAGAAAATGAATAAATTTCTCTATTATATTTATGATTTAAAACTAAAAGAAGATATTTCTTTTGCAAATTTAATCAGTAAATATGTTTTTGATAATACAATAATCAATGGAACTACCCATATGGTGTTGAAGACCAAAGTAAAAAATCCCGAAATTAAAGAATGGAAAATACTTAAAAAAGACCAAATACTTAAACTTTATGTTTATAAACCTTATTTAGATCTTAGAAAAATGGCTGCTCCAGAAACAAAAGTATTACAAGAAAAAAGACCTGAAGGTTTTCATTCTAATGTATTTTATATGGCCTCCATAGGAAACTTTACACAAGAAAAATCATCTAATGGAATCTTATTAAAGCTCTCTCAAAACTCAATGTTTTCTCTTGGTTATTCGGGGCTTTGTTATCCTAAAACTAAAAAATATTCATTTTCTAGTTCTGCTTACATTTCCACTTTAAATTCAACTACTAGTAATATTCAAGATATATCACTAGGCCCTGAAATTGGTTTTAATTTTTATACTGCATACCCTGTGCCGCAATATAAATTTATCCCTCCCTTTGATGTATACGGAGGGATTGATTTTGATTCTTTCTCAACATTCAATTCCTCTCTACTCTATTTAGAAGATACAATAAAGATTCTAAGAACCAACGCGCTTTACCTGACGGTTGGCGCCAGCAAATTACTTAATATTCAAAAAAAATACAACGTTTTAGCTAAATACTCATTTTCTTATTCAATTTTATCTTCCACAGACTTCAGTAGCTTTGCTATTGAGCCTGAAAGTTCATATAGTGGATTAAAAACTATGGTTTATTTATATTACAAGTTTAAGAAAAAATGGTTTGCGCATACGATGTTCAAATATCATTTAATGTCTGGACCTGATGCTCTCTCTGTATTTCGCGTGGGTGTTGGATTTGGATATATTATAAATTAATGAGGCCATCTTAGGGAATTGTAGCTGGAGACTGGCCAGCTAACAAACGATACTTCTAAAAATTTATCAAAATAAATTTAGCTAAGGCGATGGATTTGGATTTTTCTCATGTATGGTATTAATTTCCTCTAATAACTCTTTGGATAAATCAACATTTATACTCTCTATATTAGTCTTTAGTTGATTCATAGTTGTAGCGCCAATAATGGTGCTTGTTAAAAATGACCTCGAATGAGTAAATGCAAGTGCCATAACTGCTGGATCGAGGTTGTATTTCTTTGCAAGTTCGCAATATGCAATAACAGCATTGGTAGAGTTTGTACTGCTGTACCTGAGATAATCTTTGTACAATTTAAGCCTTGATCCTTCCGGAAATTGATTATCAAGGTATTTTCCAGACAAGACACCAAATCCAAGTGGAGAATACGCTAGCAATCCACATTTTTCACGATGAGAAATTTCAGCAAGTCCAACTTCAAAAGTTCTATTTAATAATGAATAGGGGTTTTGAATTGACTGCATTCTAGGTAGATTATTAGAAGATAGGTTTAAGTATGACATTGCCCCCCATGGTGTTTCGTTCGATAATCCAAATTCTCTTACTTTTCCTTCTTGTTTTATTTCTTGCAACACGTGAAGTATTTCTTCAAAAGAATAGAAGTTGGAATTATTTGCAATATACCCTCTTTGGCCAAAATAATTAGTTGGCCTATCGGGCCAATGCAATTGATATAGGTCAATATATTCAACTTTAAGTCTTTTTAAAGAACTATTTATGGCCTCTTTGATATTTTTTTTATCAAGACAGGTATTTCCATTGCGAACATAATCAAACGATTGTGATTTTCCAATTACTTTTGTTGCGAGTATTATTTTGTCTCTTTCTGTTTGGAGCTTATCCCATTTTCCAATAATTTGTTCAGTGTTAGAGTAAGTCGATTTTTTAGGTGGGATTGGATACATTTCTGCTGTATCAATAAAATTTATGCCCTGATCAAACGCATAATCTAACTGTAGATGCCCTTCAGCTTTGGAGTTTTGCTCGCCATAGGTCATTGTCCCAAGACATATAACACTGACGTCTATATTTGAACGACCTAATTTTCTATACTGCATAAAATCTCCTCATTATTTGCTTATATTCTAGTCGTTATTGAATAACTTGTAATGTTAAATGAGAAAAAATGATATTAGTTTCTGCCTTCTACAGGTTTTTTCAATTGGAGAGTTTTATAACGTTTACAAGCAGATACATCTACATTTGCAATCAGTCTTTTGAACTTAAATCTTAATTAAATATAAAGTCTATTGCTGCTTGGCCATGAAGAGTAGATTGTCCTACAGGATTTAGTGTAAACATTCCTTTCCAATATTCTTGTAAAGTTTTAGTCCTGAACTTTTCTAAACCCTTATTATATTCCATCATTTTTAACCAGTCAGTGATCTTCTTTTGACATTCGTAGGTATTATAAGAGCAAATATTTGATTTGATCGTTATAGTAGTTCCAAATGCAACCTTTGACGCCATAAATTTAGTAAACCAAGTTCCCATATAGATTGCACGCTTGGTATAAGCATCGGTAGTTTCAAGTAGTTCTTTGCTTTCTTTCTTTAAAGACGCTTCTACTAGCATATGGAATAAGAACTTTTCATTTTCTTTCTCAAGATAGAAACTGTCTTGTTTCAACTTTTCTTTTAATAATTTAATTGTTCTTTGAAATTCTGATTGAAGAACTTTTCTCGTTTCAGCTCTATTTGCTTTACCTTCTTTTATTGTGGCAGCTAACTTATAGAGTTTAGATAACATTAAAGATCTATCATCAGCCTTCATATCATATTTTTTGTGAAGGTCCCATAATTCTTTCGCAGAGGAATATTTATTTGCTAAAGTTTGAGCTTTCTCTTCATACCCAAGAATCTTATTTATGAGGGCATCATTTAATTGAGGAGAAAAACTGGAAATTATCTGCTCTTTAAGTGATTTGAATTTTGCAGGGTTTTCTTTGTAAATGCTCGCAAGCGAAGCTCCTCCAAGGGATAATATTTTAGTGTTTTCCATTAAGATAGATAGTTCTGGATGATCTGATAATATCTTAGTCCATTTTTCTATAGTCATATCTTGATTTAAGACATGTGTTTGTAAATACGATGATGTCCTTTTGTAAAAGTCATGGACCTCCATAGGTCTTATATAAAGATCATGATTGTATTTAGTCGCTTGAATTGCCTCCCATTTCTTGACTTCTTTATCCATCATATCTTGCTTTAATCTATTTTTCATGGCCCTATACCATCTGAAATAGATATCAGTATTACTATCTTCAGGTGCATGAGGGTAATTCCCTTTTTTTAAGTCTGCACCAAAAAGGTCACGAGCTTTCACAATACCAAGTTTTTGATCTAGAAACCTTTTAAGCATTCTATGTTCAGTTTCTTGAAGCATATCGTAAAATTGTCTCTCAGTAATATTAAATGCCGCTCTTTGAACTGGAGCTGAATTTGACCTTCCTCCAAATAACCCTCTTCGTCCAGAATTTCTAGAAGCATTCAGTCTAAATTCTTGTAGAGCATGTTTTTTTACCATCTCTCCATAAACCATTTTCTTTAATGCTTTCTTGAAAATATTCGCATTATTTTCATATATGTAATTTCTTTTTAATACTTTATATTTACTAAGATCTTTACCTGCCTGTACAAAAAGTTTTGATTTTGAAAAGTCACTTAGCATGACACGATTTATATATTCTTCTACCTCGTAATTAGTAATTACTTTTTCCCCAACTCTCGCTGCAAGCCAGGCAATAGTCATTCTTTCTTGAGAGAATGTTTTAGCGCTCGAAACAAAAATTAATATTGATAAAATTAAAAACTTTAAATATTTATTCATTTTTACAGATCCTCGTCTTCAAATTCATCACTTTCGTCTGATCCAAAAAGAAACACCTCATTATTAGACATACCTGAATTTCCAAATGTATATGTTAATGTGATACCAAAAGATATTTCATTATCTCTCTCAACATAATTCCTATATCTAACTTCTGCTCCAACGGATAAATTTCTGGTGAGTGCAGTTCTAACTCCAATTCCAATTTCTTGTAGTTCACGCTCAACCCAATTGTATTCTACAATCACATCAGTTGTTTCATGAACTCTCATCATTCCACCAATAGTGATTCCAAATGAAGAATTTGGATATTCAGGGTTATTAGAAAAATAAAGACCTTCAACCCAACCAACTAATGTTCCATCTGTAGTTTCGCCTACGAGACCTACACTCGTTCTTCTTTCTCTGCCTTGATCATTTTCACCAAGCTCAGCATGTGAAAGAGTCAATAACCATTGATCTGTTATCATTTTACTTAATCTAATTGAAACTCCGTCTATTTTACCTAATGTCATAT
Source organism: Bacteriovoracaceae bacterium (assembly GCA_018675575.1). Classification (GTDB taxonomy): domain Bacteria; phylum Bdellovibrionota; class Bacteriovoracia; order Bacteriovoracales; family Bacteriovoracaceae; genus M0603. The sequence continues at coordinate 14,005 of JABGXW010000026.1, forward strand.
CTCCGGCTTCTGTTTCAAAAATAGAAACTTCTGCTTGATCAAAGATTCCAAATAAACCTTCTGTTAGGTCAACAGTGATTCCATAAACTTCATCAATTTCCTGTAGATTTGCTAAAGGATTACTTTCGAAAAATGGCATCGCTTGGATATTTTGTCCAAATGCCATTGGCTGTTTACCAATAATAATAGCGACAGGAGATCCTCCTACTTCTCTAATTTCTATATAAGCTTCTTTGATGAATTCACCTAAAGAGAAGTCATCATTAAACTCAACCTTACCTTCTTTGAAAAGAGCATCAAGCTTAGCTGTAATTACGGCCCTTATCTTTTCTTTCCATTCAATTGAAAGTGAAACATAGGAACCTCTAAGGTCTGCTGATGTGTCACCATTTGTATTAATAGAGCCACCAGTATTAATTTCACCATCAAAAGTTACTCTAAAGTCATCACCTAATAATCCTGAATCATCAGAGTCGACTTCCTGTGCACTTAATGACAATGAAAATATCATCACTATGGTAGTTAAGAGCAGAAGTAGTTTTTTTATCACGTTGGGCTCCTTATTAAGCTCATCAATGTTGCTATATAAGTTCTTATAACAATTTATCCCGGTGACTATAACGCGACGCCTCCAAATGTTCACTATAATTGAAATGTTTACATGGTCCGGTGATCTCTAAACGAGGATAAGTTGCTGATAATATTGGGAGTGGTGTCTATTTAAGGGCCCTTAAACTCTAAATTTTTCTATAAAAGGTATTGGTGCATCAGTGATTTTTTGTAGATCATAGTCGTAAAAAGTCATCCCTGTCTTTCCAATGGCCATATCTTGATCTGATGTTATATTGATGATTTGATAATAAAAATCAAAACTCTTTGAATCAATATCATCAATATAAAGCTTAATATTAAAAAGATCCCCATAGAGGCCTTCTGATTTGTAATTAATTAAAGCATCATGCTGAATCAGTGCTTTTCCATAAAAGTTAAGCTCATCATAATTAATTGTTTTCATCCAAGAGAGTCTACATTCGTGAAAAAGACTTAAGACTTTATCGTTTCCAAGGTGATTACCGTAATTCATGTCAGAAACCCGTAGTTGTCCTTTATATTGATAGACGTTTGTGCCTCTCACGATAACTTTAATTCTGGCCAATCTTTCACCTCTTGAAAATTTAAGATATAGTGTCTCTTATGATTGACAAGAATGACAAGATAAAGAAAATTGGAATTTTTGATTCTGGAATAGGTGGATTTAGTTTGTTGAATCAATTAGTTCTTGATTTTCCAGATATTGAATTTCACTATATCGCAGATAATTTAGCAGCTCCCTATGGCGATAAAACAGCTTTGGAAGTTCAGTTACGTACAAAAGTAATTGTAGAGCTTTTAATTGAAATAGAAGTCGATTTAATTATCGTGGCATGTAATACTGCTACTAGTTTAGCAATTGATTATTTAAGAAACTACTACGATATAAAATTTGTTGGTGTCGAACCATTTGTTAATGCCCTCTATAAATACCAATTTGATTTAACAAAAGATAAAATAGCTGTACTTACTACAAGCGCCATGCATAACTCAAATAGATTCAAGGCATTATTAAACAGATATGATCCAGAAAGTATCTTGTCACCGATAAAAGTTGACAACTTAGCTTCAATCATAGAATCCATTTATAAGGATGGCCTTAATGATGAGGTTTTAGGTTTATTAAATACAGAACTACAACAACTTATTTCAGGTAATTTTTCTCATGCTATTTTGGGCTGTACTCATTATCCACTCATTTTTAAATATTTTGAAAATATATTAAAGATTAAAACAATCTCACCCTGCCCACATATATCAAATAGAGTTGGAACCTATATTGACGCAGTTTCCATTAAACCAAAAATAGATCATTTCTGGAATCTTGAAACTGATACTAATCACTGGGTTAGATGTCAAAAAGAGGACCTTCTTAAACCTATCAATTTCTAGTCACTTTAACTTCATAGATGTATAACAAAGCTAAATAATATTAAAGGATTTTGGAGGTTTAGTATGTCAGTAATTAAAAGTATCAAAGCAAGACAAATTCTTGATTCAAGAGGGAATCCAACAGTAGAAGTCGATCTATTAACAAAAGCTGGAAATCTTGGTCGTGCTGCTGTTCCAAGCGGTGCCTCCACAGGAAGCAAAGAGGCATTAGAACTTAGAGACGGTGACAAAAATTATTACCTCGGTAAATCTGTTCGAAAAGCTATTGAAAATATTCATAATAATATAACACCCTTGCTTCTTGGCAAAGAAGTCACTGATCAAAAAGCATTAGACTATGCCATGATTGAACTTGATGGAACAGAATATAAAAACAAGTTAGGTGCAAACGCAATGTTGGCCGTAAGCATGGCAGCTTGCAGGGCAGGTGCATTAGATTTAAATAAAGAATTATTTGTTTACTTGAATAAAGATTTAAATGCTCCAATGGGCCGGAAAGAAATGTGCTTGCCAAACCCCTTGATGAATATAATTAATGGTGGTGAACACGCATCTAATAATTTAGATATACAGGAGTTTATGATCGTGCCGCATATCCGCAAGTCATTTAGTGAAAACTTAAGGGCCGGTGTTGAAACATTTCATGAGCTAAAAAAAGTTTTAACAAAAGCAGGTCATTCAACAAATGTTGGGGATGAGGGAGGATTTGCACCAAATCTTAAATCCCATGAAGAGGCCATCGAATTAATATTAAATGCTATTTCAAATGCCGGTTATGAGCCTGGTAAAGACATTTCTATCTCTTTAGATTCAGCTGCTTCAGAGTTTTATAAGGACGGTAAATACCATATACAAGGCAAGATACTTGATAGCGACGGTATGATTAAATATTACTCAGATTTATGTGAAAAGTTTCCGATATATTCAATAGAAGATGGTTTAGATGAAGCGGACAATAAAGGCTGGACTTTTTTAACCCAGAAGCTAGGTGACAAAGTTGTTCTTGTTGGTGACGACCTTTTTGTCACAAATAAGAAGATACTAGCAAAGGGAATTGAGAATAAAGAAGCGAACTCAATTCTTATTAAAGTAAACCAGATTGGAACATTAACTGAAACATATGAAACATTAGAATTAGCATATAAAAATGATTTTAAAGCGATTATATCTCATAGGTCGGGAGAAACTGGGGACAGTTTTATAGCTGATTTGGCAGTGGCCTGTGCGAGCGGACATATAAAAACTGGATCCGCTAGTAGATCTGATCGAATGGAAAAGTATAATCAATTACTAAGAATTGAAGAGACCCTTGCAACAAGCGCAAATTACCATCCGGTAAAATAAGCGAATAAGGGTCTCATTGTGGGGCCCTTAATTGTGAAAGAGAAAAAAGATTCAACTATTAATTCAATTTTAGAATATTACTTGAGTTACTCATTTTGGAGTTCACTCTTTTTATTTTCTTCTTTTCATATTTTTATGTCTAGATCAATAGATGATCAAATATTCATATCTACTTTGTTAGTGATGAATTTTTACTTTTATCTGAATGGTTCACATAAAGGGGAGTTGTTAAAAGAAAACTCCTTGATGCCAGCTTATTTTCTAGCACAAACATTACTTTTACTTGGAGCTAGCTTTTTTCATCAATCAATTGGCTCATTATATCTTTCAATTCTGCCAATAGCTGCAGGTACTTACTTTTTCATTTCCAAGGCAAATATTGTTCGAGTAGAGTCTCTTTATAAAGGTATAAACTTATTTTTTATTGCTTCTTCTTCGTATGTATTATTCTCCTTATACCATCAGAAAAGCCTTCTCTCGATTTCAGAACTTATTTGTCTAACAGGCTTTTTGTTATGGTCGACAGGAACAGTTTTTTATGGTGTTCGATTAACTTTTAAACAGCATAAAAGTCACTTCGTGAAGTTTTTAAGAAGAAGTAAATATAAAAAAGTATATGTTGGTGATGAAAATAAAGAGAAATATTTTTTCCATGATCTTATAAACATTACTCATGGACTTAATTTATTTCTTGATAATCGTGTTAATAATGGTTTAGAAATATCAACAGAAGAAACTGCAAGTCTTATCACTGAAGTGAAATTATTAGAATCAATGATTCAAAATCATTTTAATTACAACCATAAAAACTTAAATAGCAGAAGAGATATCATTCCTTTTAATGAGGTGAAGTCCAACCTTTACCAGACAATCCAATCCTATCTACCTTCGGATCAAGTAGAATGCCATTTTGTTTATAATGGATTTTTATCTGCAGACTCATCCATATACCAAAAAGAGTTAGCTCTTGTTCATTTCCCAAGCTTTTCAAGAATTATGGGAAATATTGTAAAAAACATGTCAGAAGTTAGAACTACTCAAGCAGAATTTATCTTCAACTATGATTTAAGAGGACTTCATGTCATCACTAAAAATAAAATATATAAATTAATTGATGATCGACAAAACCTCGCTGAAAAGATGAAAGAAATGATTTTAAAAGATCAAAAATTATCTACTGAAAAAATTGAAGGAGTTGGTCTCAAATCAATTCAATCTCAGGTTGAGTTTCTTGGTGGAGAGTTTAGATTCAAAATTGAAAATGGATATTGGGTTTGTGAATTATTTATTCCAAGAATAACCGTTGAGGAGGTTGAAGAACCTCGTTCTGCCGCTTAGGTTATACTTTAAATTATTCTTAGATTGAGTTAATCTTTACTAGATGAAAAGATTAATTAAGGTTAACGTATACATTTTCCTATTAGGATTAATTTCAAATCCAGCATACTCACAACAAGAAAACCTTGTTTATCGACCTTTTGGAGAAATTATAGGTTTTAAGGCCTATGAGATCGAACTAAGCGCTAGTCAATTTAGTTCAACATCACGAATTGATGAGAAAGGAGTTGAACAAGTTTTCATCAACTCTCAGGACTTCTTACTTCAAGAAGGGAATATGACGTTGCGATATGGGATAGGGGACAAACTTGAAGTTAGACTAGGATCTCGATTTCGTGGCATCTTTAACACCACAATTGTAGGTGAACAGGTGCAAAATATCGGAATTGATTCTGTTTTAGCCGGTATTAAATATAAGCTTGATAAAAAGGTGGGTTCTCCATGGAATTTTTCATTAGATGCTCAACTTAGGCAATCCTCTCATTCTAACTCTGATTATGTTCCTGGAACGGCACCAATAGATGTTGTAGTATTAGGTGATTCTGGAAACACAATTACTGCAGGAGTTAGCTTTTCTAGAATGTATGGTACAGTAACTCATTTTAATCTTTATACTGCTTTTAATTTACCTCCTAATTCTCAGAGTCAGGAAATTCTGTATGATTCACAAATTGCTTTTGCTTGGACAAAATGGGCATTAGTATTTGGCGTAGAAGGAATTTATTCTTTAAAAACTGATGATTTTTATAACGATGCCATTTCAAAACCTGCTGTATCTAGGGGGGAAACATATTTGTTTAATAGTATAAATCGCGAATTTGCAGCACCCTATTTCATGATTAATAAAGCTTTTACCAAATGGAAAATTGGTTTCAAAGCGCGATCAATCGTCATGGGTGTTAGTACCGATTTGGGAACTGAGATGGGAATATATATCACATGGAACTCTCAAGGTGTGACTTTTGCAGATAGAAAAATAGGTAAATTTAAGGAATATGACATTGAGGCCACTGTTATTAAAATTTCACCAAGAGGAAAATTTATAAAAATCGATCATGGGCTTTCGCATGATATTGATAAGGGGAGTCGTTTTGATATATTTCAATCCGATTATTTTGGAGGCAATGTGTTAGTTGGTTATGGTGTTGTTTATCAGGTAGGCGCTGATTGGGCCATTATTAAACTCCTAAAGAAATATGCAGACATAAAAATAATAAAAGGGTTTACTGCTAGAGGCTATTGACCGAGTAATTAGATTTGGTTGTAAAAAAAAATTACTAACTGTTGTAAGTTCAATAAGTTAAGGTACAATAAATTTATATTAATAATAACAAACTAAGGAAATGTTCATGAGGAACCTCCTCTTCAAAAATCTAATCATAATTTTTTCAATGATTTTACTGAATAATGTTTTTGCAAAATCATTCACAAGTCAATATTGCCAATTTGAATTACCTCCGGGCTGGGAATGTGCACTTGAAGGTACTGAATGGGTTTGTCAGTCCTCAAATAAAGACCGAAAAAAAGAAGCAATTATCATTTTGGCCGCCAAGATTAGGGGTTCTCAAGACTCTCTTGATCAATATATGGCCTATTTAAAAAAGCCTAAAACATTCATTCTTCCAGGGGGAAAAACACAAGTTTCCGAAGCAAAATATTCAAATAGAAAAACAATTAATGGGCAAAATTGGATTGATTCACTTCATATGGCCTCAGAAGTACCCGGTTTTTACACAAGATATCTCGCAACAGTTAAAGAAGATTTAGGTGTTGCGGTGACCTTCTCTGTTGCAAAAGATCATTATGAATCCTATCGAGGCGTATTTGAAAGAGTTATTGCTACTCTAAAAGTATTTAGGCAAAAAGCTGAATCAAATGCAAATTATAATTTAAAGAATAAAGACGAAAACTTGCTTGGGGATGATGGTACTTTTATTCCTGATGGAGTTACTTCTGACGTTGGTTATCAAAAGCGACGAAAGAAAGGTTCTGGCACTTCAACTGAAGATCTTATGATTTATGGTGTGATTGCTGCTGTTGGAATTGGTTTTGCTCTGAAAAAACTTAAGGGTGGCCCAGGTAAAAAGAAAAAAAAGAAAAAGAAAAAATAATTTAGAGATATAAATAATTAAGCCTCCGTAAGGAGGCTTTTTTGTAAGAGTAAAATGTCTGAGTAAATCTATTTCACATCAATTACCATCGGGAATTCCATTTTCATCAAAAAAGTTTGGATAGGCAGACTTCAAATATCTTGTAGTAATAATCTTAAAGATATTTTCTTCAGCTCTATCTGAAATATCTGCCTGGAACATATCACCTGCATTCATAGAATTTGCTAAGTCATCAGGATTAATTCCGCCATCAGATACTTCACCTTCTTCATCATCTTCTAAGAAAAATCCCATTGAATTATTTTTTTTGCTTTTCTTTTTTGCACTGGCAACTTTTTGACCTTTCATTTTTTTAGTTGCAACACCTCCTTTCTTTTTTGATTTTCCTGAACTTTTTGCAGGGGCAATACTTGCAAGGGCCTGTGCCTGAGAAGGGCTTAATGCATTTAATCCCTTTTTAACTGCAGTATTAAACACTCCTTGAAACTTTTTTTCAGCTTGATCAAAATTAACAGGATTTTGGCCACTAGCTTGTCTTTGAGAATTAAATTTATCGTTTACTTTTCGTCTAAGCTTTCCAAGCTTTCCAACGGAATTACCCATAGCAGCTCCTGATGCTTGTGCACCACTTAGGTCTCCACTAAACAAAGAGTTTGCCGAGTCATTAAACATACTCAATGGTTGATTCATGATCCCATTTCCTCCGAAACCTTGAAAATTTAAAGTAGGAACCTCTGTTTTTTTGCAATTGTTTGCTTTTTTACAAAGACAATTCTGATCTCTTTTTAATTGCCCTTTATCTCCAGTGAAGCAAGTTGTTATTTCTGGGGCAGTGTCAACTTCTGTGAATGAACTTGCTGCATTTCCTTGATTTATAGTTTGAATTCCTCCACTCATTTGTATTCCACCAGTTATTTGTTGATTTAACTTTGAGGCTAAAGATCTGTATTGTTCTGCTCTTTCATCTAAGTCTTCTGCAGCACCTCGAACCAGAGTACTGGCTAAAAATCCTATTCTTGAAAATGCATGATACCAAACTGCTCTTACTAACCCATGTTCTTTAAACCCAGCCATTAAGGTTGTAGATAAAGCTTCTCCAGCAACTGTTACAACAATTATAGCAGCAGCAGCGCCTCCCACTAATCCTGAAAGAACTCCCGCATCTGCTGCTTCTGATGATGGCATAATAAAGTTTAAAACTTGTTCGAAAGTATTTTTTTCTAACTTACTAAGTTGATTTAACTGTTGTTTTTCTAAGTTTTTATAAAAATCATGGGTATCTGACTTAGCATAAAATAATTGATTGCTTTGCTTACATTGAGTTTCAGAAAATAACTTTTTATCAAATAAATGATTATTTATATTTTCATCGTAGGTTAGAAATTCTTCATTATGAAAAATATTAAATTGTTCTTTTTGTTTCTTATAAGTCCAAGAACCAGTACATTTTTCATCAAATGCTGCCCCAAGAAGTGTTGCTGAACTTTTAATCGACTCAATAATAGCTGCTGCTGCAGCAACTGCAAACACTATTGCAGCGTTTCGTGATAGGTCGGCTTTTTTATGGGCCGCATCTGCTGCTTTATCTGTTTCATTTGCAGCAGCTCCTAGGGCCTCCATTTGAGCATCTAATTCATTATTTTGATAGATCACCATTTCTTGATCGGAGCCTTCAACAAATTTACCCATATTCAATAATTCCATTGCGACATAATAGAGTGCGCCTGCTCCGTAGACATAAGTCGATGCCTTCTTGGGGCAAAGCTTAATAATATTTGGTGCCATAAGACCAATTACTATCATTTGAATGGCCGTAAAAATATGTCCAGATACTAAGCTTGGGTTTTTTATTTCATTTTCTTGTCTCTGTGTCCCATGGGAGGCATCCGCCTCTAAAAAACTACCTCTAATAACGCCAGTTCCTGGATTTGTTGTGGCCTGTGGTGTTGGCGTAGGGTCTTCGGCATACACAAATGATCCTTGTAGAACTTGGAGTTGAATGAGGGAAAAACAGATAAGAAACACTTTCAAAAACTTCATATAGAACTCGTTTTAGTTATAGTCGTATAGATTAGTTAACTTATCGACTTAAGTGATCTTGGTCTTTATACTCTTATTATAAATCAAGATCTTATATTGTTGATTAAAATAGACTGATACCTCTCTAACTACTCAAAATAATGAGATTCTTTATGACTTCAGATATATTTAAACGCCCTAAAACTATGGCTAATGGATCAATTGATAAGATTGTAAAAGATTTGAGATTTTTTCAGCATGATCTAAATGAACGTTATGTGAGGCATGATCAACTTTATACACATTTAAAAGAGATTCACTTTCATATAATTCTACAAACAATCTATCGAGATCACCAATGATAAAATGCTTATTCTTCCCCGTAATGTGCTTTCTGCAATTCTCTTGATGAGCTAATGACATTAATGAGAGACCTTTTGCAAAACGATGAATTTGGTCGATTGATAATGTTTGTATTTTATTTTTGATTAGACCTTTATAGTTTTTAGATTGTTTAATATTACAAAAAACGTCTCTATCGTACCATTTCTCTAAAAATAATTGATAGTCATAAATAGAGTCTAGGGCCAAAAGCATAAGTGATAATTCTTTATCTTTTACTAGGCGGTCATATTTCATATCTTTTGAAATAAGACCTATATGAGCCGATTCAAATACATATTGGTGAAGGTGTGAAAAAGCTTGCAATTGGGATAATGACGATAGAAGCATTCTTCCACCTAAAGAATAACCGTAGATGAGCATTTTTTCTTGCGAGAGAATTGAAAGTAATTCACTTAGTTTTGATGCGACATCCTTAAAACTTTTGAAGTTATGATAATTTGTCTTTCCATGACCTGGCAGATTAAGAGATAAAATATCATAAATTGAATTGTCAAAAAAATGGTCATTAGAATCTCCCATAAATCCATGTATAAAAATAACTAATGGTTTCAGTTCTGAGTTTGAACTTTGTTGATAAGAAAAGTCAAACTCAGAATGTGTTCTTAAAAAATCAATAAGAACTTGTCTACGTAAATAGGTTCTATTAACTTTTAAGTTTTTATATGGAAATTGATCGAGATAAAGATAATGTTTTGGTCGCTTAAATTTTGGGAAAGTTGCAACTTTTAATTTATCTAATAAGTGGACATTTGTACTTCTTATGGCCGCGATTGGAACTTCTCCCCATTTTTTATCGAAGATTTTATAAATCTCGACATCGTCATCACTTAATGTCGTATTTTCTACAATGAAATTTTTTATTTCAAAAGGTGAGATTTTCTTTCCTCCTGAATTTATAATTTGGTCTGTTCTTTCTATTGAAATAATTTCGTTATTTAGATTTAATGTTGCAACATCTTGTGTTTGATAAGGACCTTTTTGGCGAGCAACAAACTCACCTCTTTTCATTATGCCGATATAGAGACATGGGCCTTCAATAGAAATTCTTTTTTCGCAATCTAATAATAATCTTTTATTTAAAAGCGATTTACCAAGGTGAAAGCTTTTTGAGTCAGGAGCAGAGGCGATAACTTGTGCACAAGTTTCAGTTTGTCCATAGCTTAGAGAGATCTTTAGACCTTTTTCTTTCGCTTGCATGTAAATATCTTCTGAGAGGCGAGATCCTCCCATTATAATCGCTTTAGATTGCTTTAGAATATTTATGGCAGCAGGATCTTTTAGAATGTCGGATAGTTGCTTTGGCACTAGAGAAATATAATCGGCATGATTCTCTATGTAATCTTTCCAAGTTTTTACTTTTGTAATAATTATGCCTGCAGAAAAATAAGCTCTTAAGACGGACATCAGTCCACCTATGTGATGAGGCGCAATTGTTAAAAAACTAGTCTCGCCTTTGATCATATTGTAAAATTTTATTGAGCTATGAGCTGATAATTTAAGAGCATCAAATGAATGGACAACGAGTTTTGGGAATCCCTCAGAACCTGAAGTTAAAAGGATGACGGCCTTTTCTGAGAGCTTTGACTTTGGACAATCAAATGTAGCATCATTTTTAATCTGTTCAAACGTATCTATAGGATTGAGCTTAGTTCCAGCTGCTGTTAAAATTTCTTTTTGTATATGTTGATGATCTTTTGAAATCAGTAGTGCTGTTTTACCGATATACCATACAGCAAAGGTATTTAGTAAAAAGTCAAAGTCTTCATTATATTCTAAGGCAATAATATTTGAGTTTAAGTTTTTTGGATTACTTAATAAATGAATTGCCTTTAACTTCACACAACCAAAAAATTCTTCGTAGCTATAATCTTTGTTTTTATGTCTTACAAAGATTGTATTTGAAAATGTTTGAAAAGGGGCAAAAAAATCATTCATTTAAAAATAAACTTAACTGATTCCAACTCTCTGTGTCTAGTTTATTATACCCATTTTAAACTTCTTTTAGAGAATTAATTAGAAATATCGAAAAAGACCGACTACCACTCCTGCAATATTAAATTGCCCTGAGCTTCTATTAATCAGGATGGGAGACATTGTGGAGTTTGCAGGGTGAAGTTCGATCATATTTTTTTTCTGATGAAACTTCTTAACAGTTGCTTCTCCATCTATAACGGCAACGACAGTTTCACCATTTTTGGCCTCTTCTTGATGTCGACAGATGATCAGGTCATTTTCAAAGATACCATCTTCAATCATAGATTCACCTTTAATTTTTAAGGCATAATAGCGATGTCTACCAGTAATCATATTTCTTGGTATAGAGACAGTATCATCAGGATTTTCTATCGCCTCTATAGGAATTCCAGCGGCCACGTTTCCAAGAAGAGGTATTATCACAGAGCTTTCATCTATACTTGTTTGTTTTTGATTCTCTAAATGAGAAGGGACCTTATTATCACCATTTTGAACAACCTTTAGTCCTCTTCGTGCGTTCCAATCGGTTTGTAAATAACCATCATTGGTTAGATATTTTATATAGCGTTGAACAGAGCCAAAGCTTTTAAAACCAAAATGCTCTTTAATCTCTTTCTGAGTGGGGGAATAACCATACTCTTGTGTGTAGGAAATGACATAGTCTAAGATTTCTTTTTGTTTTTTTGTTATACTCATGCTTTTATTATTGCGTAAGTTTTGCGTAAGTCAAGTCTTTTTTTGATGGGGGGATTTTTGGAACATTATTTTGAATTAATAAGAAATGAGATTAGTGCTGGCCGAATTATTATCACTATTAGTGTTCTTATGATTGCATTTTTATTACGTTTTATTATTTTCAGAGTTCTTAATAATAGTGAAACCATCTTACGTGAAAATAAAAGAAAGATCATGGTTAATACCTCATCTTTTATGTCGTTTTTTGTTGTCTTAGGTCTTTTATTTATATGGTCGTCTGAACTAAGAACATTAGCATTTTCTGTAGCTGCTTTAGGTGTGGCCTTTGTTCTCGCCACTAAAGAATTAATTGCAAGTTTCACAGGTTCTATTTATAAAGCATCCAATAATGTTTGCTCTGTAGGGGACAGAATTGAGGTTAAAGGGGTGAGGGGGGATATTATTGATCGCTCTGTAATGGCCACAAAGATCATGGAAATAGGGCCTGGACATGATACAAATTATTATACTGGAAGAATAATTACAATCCCAAATTCCGTTTTTTTAACTGAAATGATTAAGAATGAATCGGCCTTAGGAAAATTCTGTCTTCACACTTTTAGAGTGATTATTGATAATACCGATGAATGGCAATCAGCTTATGATATTTTACTAGAAGAGGCAGAAAATGAATGCAAGCAATATATAGATGAGGCCAGTGTTTATGTTGATAAAATACAATCTAAGAATAATTTAGAGACTCCCATAATCGGGCCACAAGTTGTCATCAAGTTCAATTCTCATAAAGAAATACTCCTTATTTTAAGAATCACCATTCCTTTAAAAAAGATGATTGAGATAGAACAAAATATTAAGAGAAACTTCCTTACTCGCTTCAAATCTCATAATTAAGTTCAACTATTTTAGAAATACAGATAGTTAATACACTTTGCATTAGCATAGCTAATAGATAGTATAAGTTTGCCTGTAAGTAAATGTCATAAAGCATATATTGACGGTATCCCTGTTGAGTCATAAATTGCTGTCAGAATTAAAGAATAGAAATCGTCATCACAGGGAGAAGGGTCATGAAATTAATTTCAAGAAATGTATTGTTAGCATTAATCCTATTAACGACCAGTTTTTTAACTACAAACCAAGTTATTGCAAGTGAGATTAAAAAACTAGACTTCGTACAAGAAGTTATTCCAGGGGCAATAGTTCCAGAAGACAAACATTTTACTGAAGATTATTACATCGTAAGTGAAGTGACAGTAGAAGAAATCGCCACTGATCCTAAAATCTTTAAAGAAATGAAAGAGGACCTACTTAATAGAGATGAGAAAGGGCTTGGTCAAATCATTATGATTGTAGATAAGCTTTTGGCCGTAGGTAAAAAAATCTGGGCAATTATTGAAGCAGGCCGACCGGTCTATACAAATAATTTTATGAGCGGCATAAGCGTACTTCCTAAAACTGATGATCCCGATTTCACATTTACCCAAATGGAAAATTGGAAAGCTCCAAAAGCTATAACTTACAGAGTAACTTATAAAAATGGTTTTGGAATGAATGTCATTGAATTTGATTATACAACTATGTTTCAATATGCTGGAACGTACGATGGAAAGGGAGCCTATTTAACAGGAGTTACTGTAAAGGCCTCAAATGTTTCTGTTTCATGGGGATTTTCGTTTGATGCCAATACTAAATTAATGAATATAGCTAATCGAGGATCTAGTTCAAATCCATTAGCTGGTGCAACATTACAAATTGATTATACTGCAAGTTCTGTCTTACGAACAATTTCTACTTCTGAGGCGTTTCATCTTACTGGAAAGGGCAATATAAGCAAATTTTAATTATTTAATGATATCAATATAATAAAAGGGCCTTCTAAGAAGGCCCTTTTTATTTTCTACTCAAGCAATTAAACTATATATGTGAAGAAAAAAAAATACTGCTATTTGTTTAGTGCCTTATTATTAATTTCAAGCTGTGCCAGTAATTACTTATTAGGTTTTACAGATTCTGTTAAGATAGGAACGGCAAGCTTTTCTGGTGCTTATTATCCTACCGGTGGAGCATTATCTAAAATCGCAAACAAATACAATACAAAAGATTTTTCGAAGGCAGTATCTAGTAAAGGAAGTACAGAGAATATTAATAATCTTCTGGGACAGAGAATTCATATTGGATTAGCACAGGCCGATCGTCATTATGAGGCCTATTTTGGTTTAGAGGAATGGAAAGAGAAAGGACCACAATCAAAACTACGCTCAATTTTCAGTCTGTATCCACAGACAATTAACCTGATCGCGACTAAATCTTCAGGTATAAAAACTTTAAAAGATTTAAAAGGTCATAGAGTAAACCTTGGGGCCAAAGGATCGGGTGATCTAGGAAATGCTCTTGCTATCTTAAAAATACTTAACTTAGATCCTGAAAGAGATCTGAGAGCATCTTATCATTCGATAAGTAAAATGCTTAAACAATTTGAAAAAGGCTATTTGGATGCTTTTTTCTATACTATTGGATATCCTTCAATGGTTTTAAACAAAGCAGCAAGGGTTCAAAGGGTTAACCAAATACCTCTTGTAGGTATAGATTCTTTTCTTATGAAAAATCCTTATTATCAAACAGTTCTCATCCCAGATCACGCCTATCCAAGTATGACAAATTCAAAAGATAGAATAGAATCTATTGGTGTTATGACGACTGTTTTGACTACTACAGATATACCTGAGGCGATAATATATAAATTTACTAAGGCCATATTTGATCATCTCGATGAATTTAAAGCTGAACATTCTGTTCTTTATAATCTAAATAAGTTAGAAATGTTAAAGGGTCTCTCAGCACCTTTGCACCCCGGTGCACGACGCTATTATGAAGAAATAGGACTTCTTAACGAGTATGACCCCATTAAGCGCCTCTTTAACTAATCCTTTAAACAAACTCTAATTTTTAAGAAACTCTTAATTTACGAATGGGTTATGAAAAGATACATTATAAATAAATAAACGTCTTAAAATAGGGGCCCTGAAATGAAGCAAAAGCATTTATTTATACTAATCATAGCAATTTGCTGGCAATTCCAAGCTTTTGGGAAGGCAGCCTTCTTATCTGGATACGATGATTTAGTTACTCCCAAGCATCATATTAAACTTCAAGTAAAACTAGAGAAAAAATCACTGATTCCCTATAGATCTGATCTTCCAGGTGAGACCATTCATTTTTATTTAAATGATATGTTACTTGGGTCTGATGTAACCGATGATGAAGGTATCGCTTATCTTAGCTATCAGGCGCTACCAGTTGGGGCTTATAAATTTAGAGCAAAAATAGATAAAAAATCTAGGTACAAAACGCCAGCTGCGGAACTTTATCACCTGGTGCTAGATGAAAACCAACCCATCGTTATTTCTGATATAGATCACACACTTTCTGATGCTTCTGCTATACGAGTAGCAACAAGAAGTAATAGATCCATAAAACCTCTTGTAAATGCAGCGAATGGTATTCAATTTTTCCAAGATAAAGGTTTTCAAATTGTTTATCTTACAGCACGTGATGATACCTTTATTTTGAAAACAAAAGCTTGGCTTTCTATGTATGACTTTTTAAAGGCCCCTTCGTTTTATTGGGATTACAAAGGAGCAGGAATACCTCAAGACCATGGTGATTTTAAATCATTAGTAATTAAAAACTTTAGACTAAAGTTTAATAATATAATGATTGGAATTGGTGATAAGCCCCACGATATTAGGGCCTATAGAGACCATGGATTAAGATCTTATTATATTGGTAAGCCAGGAGAAGTTATTGATGAGGACGCTATTCGGGTAGGATCTTGGGATGCCATTCTCGAGCATTTTAAAAGTCATCCATTAGGCTCTTTAAATACAGATCCAAAATAAGGCAAAAAAAAGGGGATTGTGACATCCCCTTCTATGATTGAATAATATTATTTTATGATTATTATGGTGTTGCTAGAGTTCTACCAGTAGTAGCACCTGACAGCGGTGCTTCTTGGGTAGGAGATTGAATTCCTTGTGTTGGGCCAGTGTTTGTGCCGCTGCCTACTAAGCCGCCACCGCTTCTAGTTGGTGAACCAATTGTTCCGCCAGTTGTTCCACCAGTTGCTCCTATGTCTGGTGCATCATTTCCGGCTATTCCCCCCCCATCGGTTGTTGATGGCCGTTTTATGCGTCTTAAATATACGCCTCTGACTCTCGAACCTCTTCCTCCGGAAGTTCGCTATTTCTTCTCGAGTTTCTTCAATTTTACTCTCGCTAATTTTTCCCACTTTAATAAGCCTTCTAAGAGATTGTATCTTTTTTGTAATCTTTAGATTAATTGCTTTCATCTTTCCCATTGGATGAGGTTTTGTAAATTCTGTATTTTTAAAGAGCTTTAATCTTTTTGCTCGAGATCTTTTCTTAGCATCATTGGTATTACTTTGGATTGCGTCTGCTATGTTTACCGCCCCATCATCATTAGTCTGGGCGACTACAGTGAAACTAAAGAATAACGCTGTTAGTATTAGTAGTTTCATAATTATCCCCTTAACTTGTTAATTAATTATTAATTCAGCTTAATTGATCCAATCTTATCTCCTTTTATATATGATGAATTTAATTTTATGATGAAGAAAATAGGAGAGATGGATAAAAACCTTCGAGAACGTAAGATAAGTATTTGTAATCTCTAATTAAAAAGATCAGAGTTTTCTGAATGGATTATCTGGTCTTTTTTAATAAATTTAACGGGATTTTAGAAAAACGCCAACTTTTATTGGACGACCTAGACCTGTTTGTGTCTTTTCTTACACTTAACACATTTCTTACCATCCGTACATTGACTACATTTTTTCTTTTTTAGACATTTAGAACATTTAGTCCCATCTTTACACTTAACACATTTCGTTTTCTTATCGCATTTTGGACACTTGTTTTGATTCTTATAACTTGAACAATCTATTTTGCTTTTGCATTTCAGTTGACATTGCTTGATACTGTCACATTTTGAGCAATCGAATTTAGATTGAAAGTGAGAACAAGAACTCATATTGATAACAAGCATAGTAGTTAAAAATAAATTAATTAAAAATTTCATAATGTCTTCCTTTGAAAGTTTAAAATATTTTCTATCACAAAGAGTAATTATTCAATAGAAATTAATCCATGCCGCGCCTTGGGCCCAATAAAATCGCTATAAGTCGCCAATTGCTTTATTGCAGTAGAGCCAATCTTTCCTTCATAGCAAGAAGAGAATACTAACGGTATAGAGCTTAGTTTGGGGGCCAAACGAAGACTAATGGCAGTAGAGAATCCACCCATCAATGTAGGTTTATAAACTAAGGCCTTTATATCTAGATGAGGATTTTCTAGTAAGGTGAGAATCTGTGGCATACTCTCATCAATGGCAACAGGTATTTTAAGTCCATCATAAAGCGCCATATTTATAAAGGGTTCTTCGAAATAGTCAATATTAGAAAGAAATTCTAAATAGGGTTTAAGACTTTGACCTTCAAAAGCTTGATTTGCATCTAAGCGTAAACGGATCATAGGATTATCATGTAACATTGTACGAATCATCTCTAATTCAAAATCTACATCATACTTTCCAATTTTAACTTTATAGAATTGATTCGCCTTTTGCGGGTACTCAATATTTTTAAGATTAGGTATGAAATGGTGGGTATCCAACTTATTCTGCCCATAAACGATATTTAATTTCTTGAATAGATATTGCTCAAGGCAAAATAACACAGAAGAATATAACTCAACATTAACTTGTAACAAGTTAAATAAAGGCCTTCTTAAATCAAAATGTTCAAAATTATTTATTCGTTCTATCTGATATAATAAAGGTTTAATTTGACTTTTTGCTTCTTCAAATGACTCTGATGATAGTCCCGGCAGAGGAGAGAGTTCGAACTTACATCCATCGTGTTCGTATAATTGAATTTTTCGATTATAAATAACTCCATTAGGAATGGGTAATGGGATTGGTAATTTAATATTATGTTCTATAGATTTCATTTTTTTAAGACAACTAGTATTGTTGCAAAAATCAAACAATAGAGAAATAAACATTTACCCATAGTAGCTAAATAATCATTAAATTTTACAGATGGCCCTTCAACAAATAATTTTATCCATGTGTTGATGAAAATTATTTGAGGGATACATGTGAAAATTAAAAACTTTGTAAAACCTAAATAAATAAAATAAAGAGGTATCAGTAGACTTAATAAAAGGAAAAAATGAGGAAGAATCTTTGCTAGATGAAGCGGAAATAAAACAGCGAGAGTCATTTTACCTCCCCGTCTGTCTGACTTCCTATCACGTAAATTATTTATGGACATTAATGCTGAAGAGAGAAATCCTGGACCTGCTCCTAGGATTATCGCTAAGTCTGAATGGTGTTTCGTTTGTAGATAAAAACTGCCCCATACAGCTACAGGACCAAAGAAAATAAAAGCAAATAGCTCACCTAGCCCATATCTCGATAAGGGAAGGGGGCCGCCAGTATAGGCCCATGCAAAAAGAATACTCATAAGGCCTATAATGATAATTGGCAGACCTCCATGTATCATCAGATTGAGTCCAAATAGGAAACAAAGTAGAAAAACAAAGATTAGAGCAATTTTCATTTGTGAAGTGGTAACGATACCAGCTTGAGTGACTCTTTGAGGACCCAGTCTCTCTGCATTATCAAGACCCGAAACGGCATCGTAATAATCATTTGCAAAGTTACTACTAATTTGAAGTGTGATAGCGCATAAGATGGTATTGACGGCAATTAGAGGATTTATCTCTGCGTTTAAGGCCTTGGTCAGAGCAAGGCCTAATAAGACTGGTCCAATAGAGGCGAACAAAGTTTTAGGTCTTGTCGCTTGAATCCATTTTTTCATAACTATAGTCTAACAGTTTTAAGCTTTTGGTAAATATCTAGGTCACTTTTATTATCAACTTTTAATTCGAGTATTTGTGGCCCCGATCTTTTCAAAGCTTTTGTAAATAAATTTTCAAATGTTTCAAAATCAAAAACAAAATCATGCCTTATTCCAAAAGTTTCACAGATTTTATCAAATTGATATTCATGCGGGGTTGTCATCCATGGCATGATATTATGATCATCTTTAAATGGCACAAGTGTAAAGATGCCACCACCGAAATTATTTATAAGTATAATGACAAAAGAGTTTTGAGATATATTTGACTCTTTTATTAGATTGAGAGAATTTAGGTCATGTAAAAATGAAACATCTCCAAGCACTAATACTGTGGGCATTTTTTTTTCTTTTGCTTTATGAAATGCTAAACTCGCTGCTAAAAAACCTTCAATACCACTTACTCCACGGTGAGTCATTATTCGTATTTGTTTCTTTTTTTCAAAGCTAGAATATGAATCAAAACTTCTTATTGTGGTACTATTTGCTAAATAGAGATCTGAATTTTCTGCTATGACCTCGACTATATGTTTAGATATCTTTGGGAATGTTAACGGAGCATCATCAATCAAGGTAACTTTTGTTGTTATAATTGGTTCTATTAATGCTTTTATAGCAGGAAGATAATTTTCATCCCTTAATGAAAATATTATTTCTTGTTTTAGACAATGATAAGCAAATTCATGGGGTTTCATAGAAATGTATTGGTTAACTCTTGAGAGTGCTTTTTCAGAGTTCTTATCTTGGGAGATATTAATAATTTGTGCCTGACAATTATAAATGAATTCATGATATTTTTTTGAGGTTAACTTTCCACCTAAATGAACAACGAGGTCCGGGCAATTGTCTTGAAAAGCATTATAAACTTCTGGGTGATCGAAGGAAGGAAAATTATTATCTTCTAACGAAAAACCATATTTTAATGAGGTTGTAATATCTAAAATCTTTGGCCATGGACATGATTTTATAAATAGTCTAAATTCTTCAAGTTCGGCATTAGTTAAATGGGAGTTTAATTCCCCAATAACTAATAATCCATTTTTATCTTTATAAAGATTCTTATCTAGTTTTACGACAGAATTATCTTTTGTAATTAACCTTGAAGGTGAACTATTGATTAATACATGAAATTCTTGAATCAATTGCTTAGAAATAAAGACCTGTGTGGTATCGAGAGGTTCTCTAAAGGGAAAATTTAGATGAATAACCTCTTCCGCTAAGGCCTTTCGAATGTATCGCTCTACCTGTGTGTAGGAAGATTGTAAACTTATACCTTGATCTTGGATAGGTAGATTAAGAGTAGACTTTGTTAATGTTTTAAATATATTTATTTGATCCATTGTTTGGTTAGATGATTCATTATGAAGCTCTTTTGGCCTGTCTGCAGAAATTATAATAATAGAAGTATTTGTTTTCTGTGCTTCAATAATGGCAGGATAATAATTGGCCATTGCTGTACCTGAAGTACAAATGAGTACAGAGGGGACACCTGTCGCTTTGTATTGTCCTAATGCCATATATCCAGCAGCTCTTTCATCTATAGAAACAGATACATGAATATCATCTAATTTTTTTAATGCTATCATCAGGGGAGCATTTCTAAGCCCTGGAGAAATGATAAAGTTTTTGATTCCGTATTTAAACAGTTGATCTAGAATTAATCTAGAATATAGAAGATTGAAATTTTCAGGGTCTTGTTTCATAGAATATATTCTCTAATTGTGTTCATTTTCTTTTGTGTCTCACTCCATTCCTCATGAGCTTCAGAACCTGTAACAATGCCGGCCCCTCCATATACATGTAAATCGGACTTATGTAGGAGTGCTGATCGGATAGCTACAATAAATTCGGTATAGTTCTTAGAAAGAATTCCAACAGGAGCTGAGTAAAATCCTCTATCGTAACCTTCTAATTGCTTAATAAGCTCTAATGCTTCTTTCTTGGGATGCCCCCCAACTGCTGGAGTTGGATGAAAGAGGTTTATCATCTCAAGATAGTTTTGTTTCTCTTTTAATCTTCCTTTAAATTCAGATATTAAATGCTGAACATTATTCAACTTTAAAACTTTCTCTTTAGATAATTTCTCATAGGAAGTGCAAGTTTGTTCGAATGACTTACTTATTTGATATGAGACAACTCTATGTTCTCTTAATTCTTTGTTGCTATTTTGTAATTCTGTTTGAAATTTTTGGTCTTTTCTTTCTGTTTCGCCACGAGGCCTTGTACCTGCTATTGCATCTGACGTTAAAACCGAATTTTCAACTTTAAATAATTTTTCAGGAGTTAACGAAACGAACAGGTGGTCTTCATCTAACTTGAGTAAAAATACGTAATGATTGTTTTTTTGCTTATGAGGTTGAAGGAAAACGGACATAACATCATTAAAAGTAGCTTTATAGACTTGCTTTCTACTGAGGACTACTTTTTCTAGGTCTTGCTTTAGTCTTTTTAAGCATTTTCCAATATTCTCTTCCCATTTATGTAAACCTGGAACTTGGTGGTCATAGAGAAATGAATCAATGGATACTTCAGAAGTATCTGTAAGCTCAGCATTTCTAAAATCAAGAAGATTTTCGATTTCAAATATGAGATGTTCATTAATCTTTCCGTTCTTTATTTCAGCTTTGTCGATAAAAACTGTAAGCTTTGAATTTGTTGATGCTTGATGTGAAAACCATATTCTTGGTAAAAAATAGTACTGATCTCCAAATGCCTGCCACTCTAAGGCCGCCCTTTGTTTAGGATCAAATTTTTGTCCACCAAAGAAGACTAAGTTTTCGTTTTCAATCTGTGTATTAAGATTTTTAAGATCGCTTTTTGAAGAAAACTTACGACAAAGGCCAATAGCTAGGTCTTCGCGTTCTGATTCCTTACTTTTCAAATAGCAAATTGGTATAGCGGCAGTATAATGGCATAGAGATTGTAAAGATAAAGAATGAAGGTCGTATTCGAATGACAGAAAGTCAGCTGTTTCTCTTATCTTAGCATTGTCTATTTGTTTTTTATCATTTTTAGAAAATTGACAAAGTTCTTTAATAAGAATGTTTTTAAGCTCAAATAAATTCATTATGGAGCCTTTTCTCCTATATATAGTGTCGCAATTCCAAATGTTAATGGTGTAAAACTTGTGTTGATAAATCCAGCATTAATTATTTTACTTTCAAACTTTTCTCCACAAGGAAAGTCTTCTACTGTTTTATTTAAATAGGTGTATGCATCTCTATGGCCAGAAACGATGTTACCAATTGTTGGTAAAACAAATCTGAAATAGAAAAAATAGACCATTCTAATGAGAAAATTTTGAGGAATAGTCAGCTCTGTGATTAAAATCCTTCCTCCGGGTGTTAAAACACGATTTATCTCTCTTAGAGACAAATCTGGATTGGAAAAATTTCTAATTCCAAATGATATTGTGACCAAGTCTATTGTTCCATCATTATGGGGAAGGCAAGTAGCGTCACCAAGGTTAAGTGAAACTTTATCAGTTAAATTCTTATCTTTTATTTTCTTTAGTCCAACATTAATCATCTCTTTTGAAAGGTCTAGTCCTTCAATTGAGTCAATCAATTTACTCTTTGCTAAAACCACAGCAACGTCACCTGTGCCACATGCCAAATCTACTGCCTTCATATTTGTTTTAGAAGGTAAGTTCTTTAAAAGTTTATTTCTCCAATAAATATCAATCCCAAGACTTAGAAATTTATTTAGGCCATCATAAGTACTGGCGATTTCATCGAAGATTTTATAGCTTTCTTTTTTACGGGCATTTAGGCTTGTACTCATTATGATTCTCGGCGTTAGCTTTGTGTTTATGTTTAAGCCTTTTTACAAAGATTTACACGATGTTTCAATCCTTTCTGAAAGACATACAGGGAAAATACTCGAGCTTTATCTTTTGTTTACTTTATTATTTATCTCTGTTAGAAATGGCCCTATAACAATGAAAATACAGGAACTTAGGTATCATGCTCGTCGAATTATTAAATACTATCCAAAAAGATATACTTAAAGCTTCTCAGGAACTTAACCTTAATATTGAATCAAAGAATTGTGATGATGCTATAAATTCATTGTTGCAAAGAACTGTTTTACTTGGTGGCAAAAGATTAAGACCATTATTAACACTTTTAATGGGCTCTTTTTTTAATGCAGATACCAAATCAATGATTCCCTTTGCGAGGGCCATTGAAATGGTTCATGGTGCTTCACTTGCACATGACGATGTGATTGATCTTGCAACTCAAAGAAGAGATGCTCCATCTATTAATGTGGATGCTTCTAATAAAAAAGCAGTTCTTGCTGGTGATTATTTATTAGCAGATGTCATTGTATCCCTTGCTAATACAGGCAATTTAGAACTTGTGAAACAAATGAGCTATGTCATTCAGGACTTAGCTTTAGGAGAGTGGCTGCAATCAGACGCTAAAGAAAGTAAAGTTTACACTAGAAAAATCATTGAAAATATCGCACATAAAAAAACGGCTTCTGTAATGAGTTGGTGTTGTTTTGCAGGTGCTATAGTTCAAAACATGCCTTCCAATATTACAAAATATGCTAAAGAATTAGGGTTTCACCTCGGTATTGCCTTCCAATTGATGGATGACACCTTAGATTTCTCTGGTTTAAACCAAAAAGATTATCAACTAGATTTAAAAAATGGGATGTTGAACTCTGTTGTTTATGAATGGCTTGAATTAAACCCAGAGAAAATGAAATCTTTTGTAGAGGGCGAAGATATTTATACATTAGTAGGGGATGATAACCTATCTGATGCAGTGGCAATAGTTCAAACAACTGCTTTGAATCATCTTGAAAAATGTAAAGAGATCTTAGAACTTCTTCAGACTGAATTACCTGCAGATATACAAGAATCATCGAATCACAAACAATCTATTGTTCCAATTCATTGTATCATTGAATACATGGGTGGAAGAAAATTTTAAAGAATTAAAGACCTGATTTACAATTAGGAATATGTATAAAGGCATCATGTAATGCTTTAAGGCATCTCTCATTTCCCTCTCGAGTGACTCTTGGAAATTTCCTTTTTATCTTCTTAGTGGCGATTACCTTATCTCTACTACTCATATGTCTAGAATTTGCTGTTTTTAAAGAGACTTTTACTATGCAGTCTTTAAAAAGAATAGATTTAGATCTAGACAGATTAATTATAAAATAAAGATCTCCTTCTGATATTTTTGCATGCTTTTTGAAAACGGTTAATTTATACTTTCTGCTCTCGATCACTTTTTTAATCGCTTTCTTAAAGTCAGGTTGATGAGTTGGATTTTCTACATATTTAGTTGAACATGTAGGGTGTTTAATAATAAATTCTTCAGCAATAATTGTTGTAGTGGAAAATAAAAATATTAAGAAAAATTCTTTCATACCTTATTGTAATTCTTGTAAAGGACGTCTACAAACATCTTCTACCTCTTTAATTTCTTTTGGTATCTGAGAAGTTAAATTTTCATGCCCTATAGCTGTCATAAGAATATCATCTTCTATCCTAATGCCTATGCCTTGCAGTTCTGATCTGATTGATTTATCTGATTTTGGAAAGTAGAGTCCTGGCTCAATTGTGAACACCATGCCTTTTGCAAGTTGAATATCTTTCCTTTTCTCTGTGTGATAATGACATTCATCATGAACGTCCATCCCTAGCCAATGGGAGGTTCCATGAGGGTAGTACTTTTTATAATGTGATTCTGTAATATTTTCATCTAAACTTCCTGATAGAACTTTTAAATCAATCAAGCCTTGAGTTAAAATCTTGCGTGCTTCATTATGTATTTCAATTAGAGATTTTCCGGGTAGGCTCATATTGATACATGATTTCTGAGCATCTAGAACAAGCAGATAGACATCTTTTTGAATTCCTGAAAATGTTCCATTAATAGGGAATGTCCTGGTCACGTCAGAGGCGTAGAGGTTAAACTCTGCACCGGCGTCAATTAATAATAGATCGCCATCATT
Source organism: Bacteriovoracaceae bacterium (assembly GCA_018675575.1). Classification (GTDB taxonomy): domain Bacteria; phylum Bdellovibrionota; class Bacteriovoracia; order Bacteriovoracales; family Bacteriovoracaceae; genus M0603. Next base: position 38,791 of record JABGXW010000026.1, read on the forward strand.
TAGCTTTTGATTATTTGCAATATAATGAAGAGTATTAGCATTATCACCACCTGCGACAATCGATTCATACGCTAGGGATGGGGCTCCTTCTTTTTTACAAATATATTCTATTAAGGCCGCAACTTCAGATTCATTTACATTAGGGGCGGCTTTTGCCATAGCTGCAATATGAGCTTTACTTGAGACTTGAGCAGCTCTCTTCATAAATTGGATTTCATTTGTATCTTTGGTAAGTCTAAGGTTTTTTGTGAAATGTTTAATATCACCTAATTTATAAGGTGATATTAAAGATGACTTTCTATATTTTGTTTGAGTCTGTTTTATATATCCGAGCATGTCTTGCATAAAGGAATTGTCTCCAAAAAGGTCGCAGTATACAGCATCATGATCCGGAAGTAGGTCAATAATTTTTTCAGCAAAATCATCAATTGAATAAACTTCATCAATATCTAAAATTGATTTAGCTTTATCAACACCCATTCTTTTTCCTGTCCATAATTCTTGTAATTCATTTTTAGGTCTTACAAATAGGTGAAATTTTATATTATTATTTGGAGTTATGACGAGAATACTTTCTTGCTCTGAAAAACCAGTAAAATATTTAAAGTTTGAATTTTGTCTAAATTGAAACTCTGTGTCATTACTTCGAGTCATATGAGGAGCTGCTTTTAAGATACCAATACTGCCCTTTAGATATGTTAAAAGATCTGTTCTTCTTTGCTTGTAGCTTGTTGTAATTTCCAAAAGGTTATCCTCTAATAATTTAAAATTCTTTTCTCATTTTAATGAACTTTATACAATACGTAAATATGATAATTTGATCTATTAGGCAGGTTCGATGGAATTGAAGCCAGCTAACCTAAGAAATTAGATTACAACAATTTATCCAAATGATGATATAAATTTTGGTGATTGTTTGATCCACTTATTTGCAAATGATGAATTTTTTATTTTAAACCAATCTTTTATTATCGTTGCATAAACAGAACGAAAATCGAGGTTATATATTAAGTTAAATTCTTGATCTAAATTGACAAGAGATGGAGCTTTCCCGTAAAAACCACCTTTCACTTCTCCTCCCATTGCAAAATGAACACTTGCGGTACCATGATCTGTTCCCTTTGAGCCATTTTCTTTTGGTCTACGGCCAAATTCACTATATGAGAAGATGAGAGACTTTTGCCAAAGTCCTAGTTGAGTAAGTCCTTCATACAGGCTTTTGTAAGTGTTATCTAAAACCTTTAATAAGCGCTGATGATTATTTTCTTGTTGAGTATGGGTGTCAAATCCACCGATAGATATTTTATATATTGGAACATAATGCCCTGAGGCCAAAATCTTCATTAATGCGTTTAAAGAGCCTGTCATCTTATGTTTTGGAAAATTATTTAATCTAGATTCTTTTGAAGGTTCAATAAGTGTTTTTTTTCTTATTTCTTCAATTGTATGGGATATACTGTTCTCGACAGAAAGAATATGATTGAGACTTTCTTTATTTATATCGTTAGAAATGGAATAAGTCTCAAGCTTCGTCTTTTTTCGCAAAAACTGTTTAGGGTTATTCATCACAAGAACATCTTTTGTAGCTCCTCGAAAAGGCCCAAGAGAGTTTTCACCAAAAACTATTCCTTTAATTAATTCAGATCCATCTCCAATCTTAGGTAATAAATGATTGAGCCATCCTTCAGCTAAAAAATGATGACTATCACTGGCGGTCTCCCAAATATCAGTGGATCTAAAATGTGAGAGATTGGGGTTGGGATAACCAATGCCTTCAAGAATTGCAACATTCTTTTTTTGGGATTGTTGATGAAGAAATGTCAAGGAAGGATGCAGCCCCTTATCTTTATCAATCTTTAAAACTTTATCTTTTTTTATACTTAAGGTTGGTCGTAATTTAAAATATTCGTTATCGGCATATGGAATTAATGTATTGAGTCCGTCATTTCCTCCTTTAAGTTCTATAAGTATGAGCATTCTCTTAGGTGAAGAAGTTGCTGCATACAATTGTTGGAATTGAAGAGGATCAAGTAAAGATAGCGCTGAAGTCTTAGAGCAAAATTTAATAAAATTACGTCTTTTCATATCATTACCTTTTGCATTAACGTAGTTGATAAGCCGGGTCTAAGACTAATTGTCTGGTCCATGCTAATAATTTCTTTTTCTTTTTAAGTGTATTTACGTTTTTTATTGGAAGGATTATTTTTAGCATACTGGATTTATCATTTTCTCCCAACCAAGCTTCCATATCGATAGCAGACATACTTGACATCATTTTCATTGGGTTTTTCATGATGTTTATTTTTTCTTTGCTTTTTCTTTGCCCCACTCTAAATATTCTAGAAAGAATATCCTTTCTAGTTAAATAAGTTGCAGTGTTGATCCATTTCTTTCCACCTGGCCAGCCTTTCACATTTGGCGGATTGAATAATTCTTGACCAAGTCTACCGCTTGCAACTGCATATGGTATTAATGTTATAGGGTCTATATTAAATTGTTTTAATGTTCCAATTAATAAATCGGTCGGTGATTTAATTAAGTTTCCAAAAGAAGAATAAAATTCATCTGTCGCGAAGATCTCCCTCAGCAGAACCTTTATTTCGTAGCCTGATTTATAAAATTTATCAGCTATAATATTTACCTTATCTACTTTTGGACTTGGAGAAATAAACTCACGCCAGATTTTAGATGTGATAAATATTGCGGTTTTTTTATTTTTCAACAAAATATCTAGAACTTGGTCTCCATGAAAGTTTCCTTTTCTTCCCAATATATTTTTAATTCCAGTGTCATGCTTTTTTATTCTTAAAATAAACTTTCCTGTTAATCGGTCAAAATCCCATCCTGTAAATGCGCGAGCTGCTTCTTTTATATCTTTTTCACTATAATTACCCTCTCCTAAAGTAAAAAGCTCCATGACTTCTCTTGCAAAGTTTTCATTAGGAGCATCTTTTACATTTTTGTTACTGTCTAGGTACCAGAGCATCGCAGCGTCAGTTGAAATGGCTTTTAATAGATCTTTGAAGTTTCCAAGGGCATGTCTTCTTAAAATGATATTTTGTTTATAGACCCAAGGAAGGACCTTCACTTTTCTATAGCTTGTCGCAAAGTGATTATGCCAAAAAAGAGTCATTCTTTCCGTCAAGGGACTATCGGTTAGAATCATTTCCTCTAGCCACCAGGCCTGTAAATCCCTTGAAAGTATTTTGTTGGTCAACATATTCAAAGACCTGCGAAGCTTTTTCGGATCTGTTAAATTTTGATTAAATTTTCTTTTAAGTGCTTTTGGAATTTTGGGGAACATATCAATAATATTTTTTGCTAATAAAGGAATCCTCTTCTTTTCTTCTTTGGATAAAAAGCCTCTTTTGGCCTTGATGATTAAAAGATAGATTTCTTCTAATTTCTTGACCCACTTTCTTGAAGGATTAAGGGCCGTGGTTTTTATACGGCTTAAGACATGATCAACAGCTTGTTTATTTGTCATTTTTAAGAGAGATTTTTGAAATTCACTATCAACATGATATCCAACTCTGCGCTGAAAGTGTCTGGCATGATCAGCGGAAAGTGCATGAACTTCACTTGAGAGTATAAAAGTAGATAAGATAAATAGATAAAGAATTTTCATTGCTAAATTGTATATGAGTTTATTGTTGAAGTCGAAATTTCCAAAATCGCTACCTATAGTGAATGAGCCTTAATAAATTAGTAGTAGCAAGCTTAACCAATCAAATAATGCCCGAACTATTAATTTTACGCGAGAAGAAAATATTTTATATCAAATGTCTTATTACGAAAGGTTTTTAGAATGCGAAACCGATATTCCACAGAATTTTGATACCACCACCACCGAGAGAGCTAAAAAGACTACTTGAGCTTTTAACTGTTGTAGTGCCATATCCAATACCCAGTTGTTGATTGAAATAGCTCCACATCCACTGCTTAGCAATCACCACAGAAATCCTATTCCCAGTTGATTCAAGTATTGTTACTCCTGCGAGTGATGACTTGGCATCAAAAAGAGAGTATTGAGCTTCAAAAAACCAAGAATCAGTACTAAATCCATTAAAAAAATAAGCAAGGTTTGCTGAATAACCAGTTGCTTCAGCTTTGGAGGTGGCAACGGTAGCATCAAAACTAGTATAAGAGCCGCCAATGCCAACTTTTTCACCTAAATTCAATAAAATTCCGACATCAGTTCCACTAAATATAATAGAACCTACGTCAAACCTTAAATTCATAAATTTCGCTTGAGCATTGCTGGTGATGAATAGGAAGTAGAGGAAAATCATTAGTTTTTTCAAGAAATGGTCCTTAGTAAAAGTTAAAATGTTGTTAGAAGTATAATTATTTTACTTTGAACTTTTTTTGTACTCAACTAGTTTTTAGATGGTAAATATTTCCTTTTACGTATTAAATGATCAGTTATTCCAACTAAAAGATTTATTGTTGGATAATAAAGAAGAATGTGAGCTTGTTGTCAACAAAGGCTAACTCCTTTTGAAGTATTAAAAACAACAAAGGACCAGGCTGTTTATGCGACACCTGCAATTTTCAATAAGCAATGTGTCAGGCAAGGTTCTTGGTACCGAAACTCAAAGCGTAAAGGAAAAAATTTATTTTTAACGCCAGCAAGACTTGCTGCTCAATTTGATGATTATCTAGATGCTTCTATTAGTGAATCTGATTTTCAACCTCGTTCCATGCCCTCTCAATCTGAGCTTGTTAATATAGGGGAATCTATGGAGTATAATGAAGGAAAGCCTCGGTCATGGGAAAAGAAGACGATATTTGACGCGATCATGGCAAAGATTTTTTTCATTTTCAATCGATATTGGGGATGGGGTTATAATTTAAAAACATATTGGCTCAATCATAGAGCTAACCTTGCAAATTTTTTGGCCAAGCAAATAACTACTGAAATTGATAATGAGCAGATTCCCTACAGTGTCATAGAGAATGCAGGAGTTTGCTCTTCTTGTGTTGAGTTTTTTAATATTATTGATGAGGATCAACGAAAACTAGTGAGAGCATGTCCCGGAGCTATTACATTTACTTAAGTCAAAGTATAGGGTGCTAATCTGTCCTTCTGTGCGTATCGTCAATTTATTAAATTAACACTTTTTAATATTTACATCTTCTATCAAAAAATTGGATTCAAAAAATATAAAACAGCCTTCGCTAAGTACCCTTGGAAGTCAGAATATTTACTTTAATTTTGATTGTTTGTAATACTTTGTAGTTCTTTTGAAAAAACACTTTGCAAATTAAATAAGTTACAGGTCTTCCACACCTCCACCAGGAAAATAATTGTTTCAAGCGGATACATATTAATATCATATGTAGGGTTATCTAATTGCTCTGGCATTATATGCATAGTAAAATATTTGTATGAGAAAAGAAATTTATTGGTTTTTTGATTTTTTATCACCCTTTGCATTTTTACAAATTGAGAAATTATCATCGTTTGAAAATATAATTTGTAAGCCGGTTTTATTTGCGGGACTTCTTAATCATTGGGAAAATAAAGGGCCCGCAGAAATTGAATCAAAAAGAATATTTACATATAGATACGCTACATGGCTTGCCCATAAAACAAATACAAATTTTAAAATGCCAAATCCACATCCTTTTAACCCTCTTGCGGCCTTAAGATTAGCTATTTATTTAAATAATGATATTGATCATATTAAATCGATATTTAAGCTTATTTGGGAAAAAGGACTTTTACCCGATGATGAAAAGTTTTGGATAGAGATAAGTAAAACGACAGGTTTTAGTGGAAGTCTTGAAATTATAAGCAGTAGGGAAGTAAAGGATGAGCTTAGAGCGAATGGAGAAATGGCAATTGAAAAAGGTGTATTTGGTGTCCCAACGTTCTTAGTGGATGATGAAGTATTTTGGGGCGTAGATGCCACCGATTTTGCATTAGAATTTTACAAGAATCCTGAACTATTAGCAGAAGAAAAGTATTTAGAAATCAATAATATCGAGACCGGAGCTGCTAGATCTCGCAGGTAAAAAATCATTGATAGGACGAGTAAGTGATTACAGGCATTTAGAGCTCTTTTTTTAAGGCAGTTTTTCAAAGGCTCACATACCATCATTATAACTATACTTAATTTAGATTTAAGTATCAGGATAATATTGAGGCGCCAATATGAAATCTTTAATCACAAAATTTTTGGTAATTTTCTTTGTCATAAGTACTAGTAATATTTTTGGAAATGAAATTATTGTAACCAAGAAGTCCGGTCAGATAGATTCAGCATTTACCCAGAAACTCAGAATATTAAGCAAACAAAGGAATTAGCATTATTGTCACTGAAAGAGACCGCTGCTGATATCTTAGCTTATGGCCATGATGATGAATCAGGCTATGGAATTGTTGATGCTCTGGCTGCGATTAAATATGCAACAGCGCCTGAGGTTCCAGTTCAAGTAGGGACAGAGGACAGAAAAGTTAAAGAAATTTATGTTCTCAAGGTAACACCTCATAAATATGACGAGGTTTGATATGAAAATTAATAAAAAAGATTTTGTTGAAGCAGGGAAGTCGATTCAAATGTCTCCAGGAGAAATGATAAGAACTCTTCGTGAGTTGAAAGGGTGGACTCAGGTTAAACTCGCTGAAGAGACAGGAATATCACAAGCGAATATAAGTGCAATTGAAAATGATAGAGTAGAGATTGGTAAGCAAAGGTCAATTACAATTGCATCTGCTTTGAATGTGCATCCTGCGTCTATCATGTTTGCTGATTACTCTGAAGCTGCATAAATTTGATTCTTGTAGTACTTTGTAGTCCTTTTCAAAGTTCAATCAACAATTTAAGATATTTAGGAGGCTATCACCACCTCCACCA
>JABGXW010000027.1 GCA_018675575.1 Bacteriovoracaceae bacterium
GGAGTCGGAGTCGGAGTCGGAGTCGGAGTCGGAGTCGGAGTCGGAGTCGGCTTCTTCGGACAATATTGTATATCAACGGTTGAAAGTACTGATCTTTCGTCAAATAAATGGACTTGATTTAATTCATGACTATATTCAAAACTAGCGGCCTCGCCATCTAGAAAAACTTTAATTGTTTGAGTATCTACATCTGAAACTTGCAGGTTAAAATCATTTTCAGGTTTAATTGATGAAGTTGCTAAAATGCCTAAATTAGAAAGACCATCACCATAGTAACCTGTGGCCATGTCTACAGAAATGCCTCCGGCCAATTCAATCATATCCTTGTAACCATATCCAATTTCATTTTCACCTTTAAGTGGTATGGTCTCAGCGTTATTGTAAATGACTCCACCAACAACTAAAGGCATTCCATTTCTTTTAGATTTCAAATTATTAAGAACCCCTAGAGGTGTTATGACTCTATCAAAGTCACCGTGATGAAACTGGCCTGTCATTTCTGGCGGGGCAGGATCTAGGACACAGTCTTTATAAAATGCTGCTTCTTCCTTATTATTTGGATCTGGCACACCAAAAATCCCCGGGGGTAACTCTGCACAGATATCTTGTTCATCTGCAACAAATATAACAACTAAGGCCGCATCCTCTCGATAGAAATCTAAATCCTTTGCATCCTGATATTTATTTCCGTTTAAGGACGCATCGAGTGAAAATAATCCCGATTCTCCGCCATCTCCAAACCAATCAGTTTTGGGATACATAAGTTTAGTATTGAGATGAGCTTTAATCTCCTCCACCGTCATGCTCTCACCATCGAGTACAGTTGGCTCACTACCTTTTTTGTATAACTTTCCATGGCGACTCGATACTGAGGAATGGGCAAGCATGACAGCAACCTTATAGTCTACTTCTTCAGGGATATGATTAATAAAACTATCAAACCCACTTGCTACTGCAGCTCTTTCTTGGATGATTGATCCTGAAGTATCAATGACAATAAGAACATCTAATTTTCTTGTTATAAATTCATCATTGATTTGGTATTGATCATGAAAACAACCAATTGCAACTTCATCCACAGAGATAACATCACCTGTATCAATTCCAAAGGCATTATCTGCAGCTAATTCAACATTAGTATCCGAAAAACATCCAGTCAACGATAAGACAACGAGCGCTAGCAAAGTATAGTGTAGATTCTTATGAATTAGATTCAATTAATATCCCCGATAATATTGTAAGAGGTAGTGATAATTATTATAAGTCTCTCTCTTCAAAATTACTTCAACATCCTGAAATTATATAATAACATCTTCATAAAAACTAGTATTTATGCTTCTTAATAGAGGCATAAATTTCTCACTACCTGAAATATTTTTCCTAGTGATATTGAGAACTTAATATTATCCATAGTTTAAAAGCTTTTTACTACTCCAAGTTTTACTGAAATTTGCTGTAATTGAGAGTTTACATCATTTTTTTCAAAAGAAATATTTTCAAATTCTAATCCTAAGAATACACCATAATATTTAGGCAACTGGTAATTATATGTTGTTCCAAAGTTTAAAAAAGTTGCAGAGCCCACTTCATAATTTATATAATTATCAAGAATTTCATTAAAAATAAGAAGTGAATAATGAATTCCGACTCCTCCATGAATAAATTGCTCTGATTCTTGAGTCATAATCGTTTTATTTACATTATAACTTGAGATGTCAGAAGCGCTTAAATTTAGCTTCACTAATAAGGGAAGTCCAAAGTTAAAGTTTCCTAGACTAAATCTAATATTTTGAAAATAGTATTTGAAATTATCAAAAACTTTTCCTGATGCACGATTAAACTGAATCTCGTATTGAGTTTTTATCATCTTAGCTTTTGTTGAAATTTTTTTCCAACCAACTTGTAGTCCATTTAATACTGTTCCATTGAATTTAACAGTTCTTCTCGATAATTTTCTCTCATAGTCTGTGACTGATGGCTTAAAGGCTGCCCAAATATTATTCCAACTTCCCTTAGATTTCCTCTTTCTAAATGAAGGTTTTGATACGATTTTTTTCTTCTTCTTTGATAACTTTTTCAAACCTAAAACTATTATTTTTCTTTTACGGCTTTTTGATTCTCCTTGTAACACTCTCCAGTAAAGTTTTTTGGAAAGTTTTTTGGAAAGTTTTTTTCTATTAACTCGTATTTTCGAACTCTTTACTTTTTTTTCAAATATAATTTTTGAAAAAGCTAAATCTTCAGAAATTTGGAAAGTGAACTCTTCGTTATTTTTCGATCTCCAGCTAAAAATTTGATATCTTTTCTTTAGTTGATGCTTATGCACAGGTGAGATAAGTTTTATTGAGTTTTCCTTAACTTCATTTTTAGTGACCTCATATTCAATAATAAGTTTAGACAATTCACTAAAAGGCCCCTGTCTGCCCCAAAAATCTATAATAGATATTTTATAATAATACTCTCCCGCCTCAACATTATTCCATCGAAATATGCTAGTGTTTATTTTTCTTTTAAGTACTAAATTTTTTTCAGTTTCGTCATTATAAATTTTCAAAACGTAACTCTTCGCGTTGTCATTTTTGGGTAGAGGTATATCAACATATGCATTTTCAGCATGGGCCTTACTAATTAAGTAGTTTAGTAACTTATGAAAAAAAGATGTCCTTTTCTTTTTAATTTTTAATTTTAATTCTTTTTTTAGTATTGGTTTTAGTGGTGGAGGTGACGGTGTAATAATGACTTTAATTGGTTTTTCGAAGATACTTTTCCCTTTATTCGTAAATTGACGAGATCTCCAAAAATACACTCCTTGCCTAGGAAAGCTTATATTCGTGTTTGCTACTTTAAGTTTCTTCTGCACTATTATGCTTTTAAAGTCTGCTTCTGTACTAAGCTCGAAAATATAATCTCCCTCTGCTTGATTATCTTGCCAGGTAAATTTAACTAACTGATCTGGTTTATTGAGAACTATTTTGACAGAACCATTGTCCTTATCCCATGTTCCATAACTTATAGCTATAGCTTGTTCTTCTGAATAATTATGTACATCCCCATTTTCGTCAATAGCAGCAACTCGAAAAACATGTTCTCCTGAAACAAGAGGAAATTGATATTCGTGTTTATCTTCAATGATCTTGGTCGTAATGCTTCCAGTCTCCTTATCTGTTATTTTAACTTTATATGACACCGCTCCCTTTACTTCTTTCCAAGATATTTTAGGACTTAAGTTTTCATCATAATATGTATATCTTTTAGGCATTTTAATAATACTTGGAGGTGAAAGTTTAATTTCTGCAACTTTTATGACTGGGACTCTTTTTAAATTAGAATTAGATGTTAATTCTAATTTTTGGTTTTGCTTTATAACAATGGATTCATTTTTTGAAGATACTTTAGCGCGACCTTCAATGACTCTAATAGAATTTCTATCTTTTTGATTTGATAATAAAATTTTTGTATTGTCGCCCTCAAATTTATAGATAGTATTTTTCATACTTACCAAAAATGGTCCAGTACTCTTACTAAGACTGGCAACAATGGCCCCACTGGTCAGATCTAAGTTTAAAACCCCCTCCTCCTGTTGTATCTTAAAAAGTGTTTTTTCTGTTACATGTATCTTTGGGCCATCTGTAAAATTAATTTTCGTGCTTGAGCCTTCATAAGTAAAAATCTGGTCCTGATTAAACAAAGGATCACCGTTCCATGCATCAATCCAGCCAATATCCATAGACGACTTCTTCTTTACCGTGTTTTCACTTCCTAGTACCAAAGCAATAGGAGAAGTGCCCTCGCTAACTTTATTTTCAAATTTAAGATTATTTAACTGAAAGATACCAAATAGTAAGAGGAATACTCCAAATAAGACGATATATCGATCAAGATTTTTTATCCGCATAAATTAAGAACTTTTCTTTTCAACTTCATTGTAATTACATAAGATTATAACATTGAGAATGTTTTATATCTACTGGAGCTGAGTACTTGAGAAAAAGATTTGGGCTTACATTAAAAATTAAAATAATTTTTTTGCTCATCTTGTTGCTCGGGAGCAGTCTTGCTTTTTTTACATCCTTTTCCGTAAACTTATTTAAGAAAGATAAAGCCGCTTATATCTATGAAACAAGTTTATCAACCACAGAAACAATCCAAGGTAGACTGGATCAATACTTAGCGAAGACTGCACGAGATTTTCAACTAATTGACAATATATTGAGTACAAGCCTCTCCAAGGACAAGAAACCAATTGCCCATCAAGTTCTTTTATCTAATCAAGAGTCGATAATCTATTCAAGAGATAATGTATTTTTAAAAAATAAAAAGAACATAGATTCGCAAAGACTGACAGAAGAACAACTGAATGATTTTAGATCTTTATTGAAAAATGATGATCTAAAGGCCATATCAAAAAGTTCGAATGGTATTGAAATTAAGGTATTAACTTCAAATAATCAAACCTACTTCTTATTAACGAATAAGAGGAATAGATCTGCTCTCTTAATTAACTCATCGCAGATCCTCATTCCAATCGAGGAAAGCAAAATATATGACTCAAAACTTGTATCCGTAAAAGGAAATTTTTCATTTCCAAAGTCAGCGACTAATTATGACATGGGTACAATTTCAGATATTCTTTCAACATCTTCAATAACAAAGACAGTGAAGGAATCTATTTTTAATGGAGAAAAGTATTTATTATCATACTCAAAATTAAGATCTTTTGATTTTTATATAATATCTCTAATAAAACATAATAAAGCTTTCAAAGCCGCTACATTCCTTTCAAGAAAATCTCTTTATTTTGGAATTATAGTACTCGCCTCCGGAATAATTCTGGGTGTGTTTTTTTCTAGATCTCTAACTAAACCCCTAGAAAGCTTATACCACCAAACTTTAAAAGTTGCAGCAGGAGATTTTGAGGGAAAGGTAGTTATATCCTCTCGTGATGAAATAGGAAGTTTAAGTCACTCATTTAATTTTATGACTTCCGAAATTTTAAGATATATGACTGAAATGAAGGAAAAAGTTCGTCTTGAAAATGAAGTTGCTGTTGCCCAACTCGTCCAAAAAAGTTTTTTTCCACCATTAACCTATGATTCTAAAAGAATTGAACTATCTGCATTTTATACACCAGCATCTGAATGTGGCGGTGATTGGTTTCATGTTACCAACTTAACCAAGAAGACAATTATCATTATGGCCGATGCAACAGGACATGGGGTCCCTGCGGCCCTCCTTACTGCTGCTATATATACTGCCTTTAATTCTCTAGCAGAACTTCATAAAGAATCACTAACTAGTTCACGTGAGTTATTGGAAAATATTAACAATATAATCTGTACGATGGAGACAAATCTCTATCTAACATCTTTTGTGGCCATAATTGATGAAGAGACAGGTGAGATGGTTTATTCAAACGCATCTCACATGGAACCATTTCTAATTCATAGATCTGAATCGAAATACACAAAAGCTGACCTGATTCCAATCATTGACGCAAAGGGTCCGAGACTTGGTCACAAAAGAAATTCAAAATTTCCCGAAAATAAAATTCAATTATTATCTGGTGACACAATGGTTATACTGACTGATGGAGTTTTTGAAAGTACTAATAATGAAGGTCAGCAATATGGTCAAAGAAGTTTTATAAAAAGTTTATGTAATCATTTAGAAAAGCCTACTATTGAATTACAAAATTCTTTAATTTCAGATTTAAAGGACTTCTGTAAAGATCACCCCTATGATGATGATGTTACCTTAATGGTAGTAAGGGATAAGAGTTGAAAATATATTTAAATACTCCTGAAATTCCAGAACTCATGACAGAGCTAGATAATCATCCCTCAAAGACTGTAGAAAATATTGAATGGGTTAATGATACTAGTCAAGCTGATATACGCATTTATGATCACTCCCTCTGGCGAGATGCAAAAGGCCTTGAAACTGATATTCTTGTTTCTGGCATGAATGATGAATTTAATATTCTCAAGTTATTAGCAGAAAAACCTTGTTATAATTTAATTGGTAAAAATGACAATTATGTAAGAGAAATTAATCAAGTCATTAGAACAGTCAAAGATAAAAATAATTGGAACTCTAGTTTGTTTTTCGGTGAATACATAAATAGTTACAATTTCTCATTTAATTCTTCATGTGAAGTAAAAAAAGAATTAAATAATATATTAGATAATATAAACTATGAGAAAAACTTTAAATCATCAGTTGATATCGTTCGCCTACTTTCTAACGAACTACTTATGAATGCATTTTATCACAATAAAAGCGCTACCGCAGATAGAACATCAAATGTTCTCTTAGAAAAACCCGTAATATTTGAACTCGGATTAAATAACCAAGGAATATTAATAAAAGTCACTGATACTAATGGTGGTATTCAATTTGAAAAATTACTAGACAGTCTTATTAGAGGATTTAAAGAGAAAACACCTCGGAAAAAAGAAGGAGAATCAGCAGGAGGAGCGGGACTAGGGCTTTACTTTATTTTCAAAATGGCAAATCAAACAATTTTAAATGTCACAAAAGACAAAGGCACAGAAATTATCTGTGTGGTTGATGCAAATAAGAGATACAAAGAATATATGGCAAGGGTATCCTCTCTTTTATTTTTCAGGAGTATAAAATGAGTGAAGTATTGAAGATTGAAACTATTTTATCTGATGATGAAGTAAATATTAATATTATCGGCCAAATTGATGAGGATTCTAATTTTAGCAAAATACTTGAAATTAGCAAAAATATCTACATTCTTAATCTTCAGGAGGTTACTTTAATTAACTCATGTGGAGTAAGAGAATGGATAAACTTTATTGAGAAAATTCCAAAAAACTCTAAGATTATCTACACCAATGTTCCTCAGATAGTTGTTGAGCAAATGAACATGGTAAAAGGCTTCTTGAGAAATAATGATGAAATCGCTGCTTTTTATGCCCCTTATTACAATGAGACATCAGACCGAATAGTTTCAATATTATTAAAAACAAACCAAATTATAGATGAAAAAGCCCCAACGATGAAAGATGATACAGGTGAAGAATTAGAATTTGACGCAATTGAAGCTCAATATTTTAATTTTATAAAACAACAAGGATCATAAGGTGAATAATTACACCCTATACGATACATTATTTAATGCTGTTACAGTTTTAGATACAAAGGGAAAGATTTTATATTCTAATCATTATTTTTCTATATTATTTAAGATGTCACCAAGAGTTATCAAGAAGATAAATACAATATTCGAATTATTTAATGGAAAAGGAGAATTTCCTAACGCTATTTTTGAGAGAGTAATAAATGAGCCAGGCTCTTATGTTTCAGAAGAAATAGAGTTACAGATCAATGAACTGGACACTCAATGTACGGTTGTCATCAAATTTACTTCACTTGAAGATAAAAATATACTTGTATGTTTTAACGACATAAGTATTGAAACGAAATTGCATAGCAAATATAGAACTCAGCTATCTGAATTAAAGAATTCACATTTACAAATACTTCAAGCAGATAAATTGGCCACAATTGGAGAACTTTCAGCAGGAATAAGTCATGAAATAAGTAACCCGTTAACAATTGCAGCGGGTAACATTGAAATAATTGAAGTCTTAATTTTGGAAGAGAAATTGAAAAATGAAGACCTTATCAAGGATAGTATTCGAGATGTCGTTGAATCCCATAATAGAATCACCTCTATTATACTCAATATGAAATCATTCCTTCGTCAGCAGACAGAAGAAGAAGAAGAAGAGAGGGAATATTGTAATTTGGAAGAAGTAATATTAGATTCCATTAAATTTACAAATCCTTCATTCAAAAAACATAACATTAAAATAGTTCAAAACTTCAGTAAAAAGGACATCGTTGCGTTGATAAACCGTACAAAAATACTACAAGTATTAGTAAACCTACTTAGTAATGCTCTAGATATATTAGTCGAATATAAAATAAAAGACCCCAAGTTAGAAATTGAAATTGTAAGAAATAGAGATGACAACCTGTTAGAAATTCGCGTAGCTGATAACGGTCCTGGAATACCAACCCAGGATAAAAGTGAAATATTTAAATCCTTTTTTACAACTAAAGCTATAGGAGAGGGAACAGGATTAGGTCTTTCAATTGCAACTCAAATTATAGAGGCCCATCAAGGAGTTTTATTGCTTGAGAAAACAAACATAGGGGCTAGTTTTTTAATTCAATTACCATCCATTGAAATACAAAGCTACACCCAAAGCGAAATAATGCAGCGCGCCAGGACCGTTTCTAAAAACGACACAATAAAAATAATGGTGTTAGATAACGAAGTTAAAATATTAAATATTTTTAATAAAATATTTGAAAATGAAGGCATTATTTTTCTGGGTTCGGCTAATGGTTACGACGCATTAGAAGTATTAGAAAATATTAATGTAGATCTCATTATTACTGATTATATAATGCCTCATTTAAGTGGTTTAGAGTTTTCTAAAAAAGTGAGAGAGCTAGATATCAATTGCCCAATACTCTATTTGAGTACGGAATCTAATAAAGGTATTCTAAATAGAGATAGAGATGAGCTGGGAATAGAGGGAATCATTTTAAAGCCATTTTCTAAAGAAGGTGTACTCAAAGCGATTTATCAAGCATTAAAAAATAAGAAGGAATTATAATGGTGGTCAAGCTTTCTTCTAAAAGTTCTGCAAATGAGAAGCCATCTGTTCTTATTCTTGACGATGAAAAAAAGATTTGTTCGGTCATGAAAACATTTTTAATACTATCTGAGTTATTTAAAAATGTAGTTGTTGCACACTCAGTAAGTATGGCACTGATGAAGATCGGAAATGAAAAGATTGATCTAGTTATTGTCGATTATAATCTTCCGGATAAAAAAGGTACTGATTTCATTGACACTATAAAAAAAACACATAGTAAAAACAAAATCCACTTTTTGCTAATATCAGGTTATCTCAACAATAAAGCGTTATCAGAAATTATCAATTTAGGAGTTTCTCAAGTATTAGTAAAGCCCTTTACTCGGGCGATGTTAATTAAAAAAGTTTGCGAGATATTAAAATGTCCCGTTCCATAAAGACCTAAGGAAATCAAAAAAAATCTTTTTTACTAAATCTTCTGGTCCTTTAGAATTGAAGTCCAGAGCCAAAAAGAACGACGTGATACCCCACATCAAAATCTTCTTCGTAAGAGATATTATAGAGAATCTCGTTATTTAAAGCTTCGAAACCAATCTGAAGTTTACTTGTAGAACCTTCCAAAAAACGGGCCTGATGATCCTGTATTGGTGACCAAAACTTTAGATAAGCTGAGATTTGGCTTGGAATATGTACTAATTCGGAGCTTATTTCATATGCATTTCCTATTCCTACCTCATTAATAAAATCTCTGAAGATTAATTTTGGTTCCATAGAAATTGTCAAATCATTTGATAAGAATTTTTTTATATTAAGACTTGCCTCAATTTTATTAGCAGTAAGAATTATTTTTTCAGCTGAAACTTCATTACTAAATGCTGGAACCAACTGGGTCTTAATAGATCCCTGGATTTGATATGCTTTATTCTTGTGAAGACCTGATACTCCAACAAATAAAGAAGCCTGTTTTGCAACTTCTCCTGTCGAGACTTCTTCACCATTTTTTGAATCATCCGAGGAATGGATCTTTGAAACAGAATTCTCAGTTAAAGAGAATGCAGTTTCTCCGCTAGTCTCTATACGCAGCTTAATCATGTTGTTGATATTTAAGTAAGGAGAATTTAGCTCACCTAAACCTCTGACATAAATTCCTTCTTGTTTTATATTATAGGGGAACCTGATACCTTCTCTTTTGAAATAAGTCATTCCAAGTTCTATATTTAAGATATCTGATTGGGACTCCCATCTTTGATGAAAAGCAATGCCTTTTACATTATCGTCGCGAGTTGTTTGTTTAGAAAAGACCTGAGTTGTTTCTTCTCCGTCAGTCACTTCTCGTAAAATGGTTCCTAGTTCGGAAGGTAAAGATAGAAGAGGAGTCCCTACCCTGTTGTAAATTTTAAATTCAAGTCCAAAATCAGAAAGTCCTCCTTCTTGATTTAGCAATGAAGACCCACTTTCCCCACCACTGATATGAGCAAACCCATAATTTATTTTCAGAATATCTAAAGGGTCCTCTGGATTTTGAACAATGATATTGGCGTGCCTTCCCTTAAAAACGTCGAAAGAAACCACGTAAGCACTTTCTATTCCCATCTCGCTAAGCATAATTGCTTGTGCCGAGGCAATGTCTCTGCAAACTCCTCCAGCTTGACCAGTTTTGACGGATTCTAAAAGCTCTTCAATACTAATAACTCCATCAGCATTAGTTCCTACTTGATTGGCCCGATCTTCGTTGTATAAATTTGAAAACATACCACCTAGCTCAGACACAATAAGAATCTTTTCATTAAAGCTATATTTATCTTTTATAGTATGAAGAGACTTTTTCCACTTGTTTGGATCTTTAATAAGATTTCCAACGGCTATTTCTTTATTAAAAACAGTAAAAGTTTTATTTGGCAAAACTCTCTTGTATTGAGGAGTCAAGTGACCTGTACAACTTGTTAGGATGAAGAATATTAAGGTCTTATATATCTGCAACGGAAATTCTCCTTGTAGATATCATATAATGGACAAACTGTTTGAAGATTTAAAGTTGGGCTAATTTTTATGCTGAATACGTTGCTACTCATGTACTAAGTTTTTTTCTCGTCAAGTATTTACAAGATTTCATATATCTAGAGTGTGTATTTTAATAGGGACCAATTATTATCTAGGGAAATCACATTTTTTTTCGTAGCATTGGCCATGAAGAAATATTAACTCACTTAAAACTCTTGAAAAAAAATAATACGATATAGCTGTAAAGTTCTATCAAAAATTTTAAATGCTCAATCCTTATTTTTCTGCTTACAAAAATAAAATACCATGGCGGAAGTAAAACTGTCAGATAATAACCTCAAGGCCTTTACAGTAACTAGTCGAGGTATTTTATTAATACATAATTTAGATAATCGTATACTTGAATAATTGTTCAAAATTGACGCAAAATTAAGGCCTCCCGCACCAATTGACGCATGTTAAACTCCTTGTAATAGCTACGATTACACCACGACGCGCACCATACGACGCAAAACAGAAAGACATCACTGGAATATGTGTTAGATAATTTATTTTTACCAATTACACACGAGGTTAAAATGGAATACTTGCAACAATTATTTCCAGAGAATTTGAAAGTTATCTACCATATACTTTTCTTCCCTGTTCAATGGTTTATGTGGACATTAGCAGGTTCTGGAACAACTTTAATACTAAAGCTTATCTTCCTCTTCTTACCTCTTCTTTTAGTCTCTGCTGCTGTATTTTGTACAGCAATATCTCTCGGAACACTAATCTTTAGAGGAAATAGAACTTTTTATGTAGCAACAGTATTGATTGCATGGTGGGACGGAGGCAAGTCTATCCTTATGTATTGGTCTGGGGTTTTAAAATTTGCATTTTTAAGTCTTGGTTGGATTAGCGGCTCGGTAAGAATCATTATCATGAGCTTTGTTCAGACTGCGAAAGATGTCATCTTTTTACCTATGACTTT
Source organism: Bacteriovoracaceae bacterium (assembly GCA_018675575.1). Taxonomy (GTDB): domain Bacteria; phylum Bdellovibrionota; class Bacteriovoracia; order Bacteriovoracales; family Bacteriovoracaceae; genus M0603. The sequence goes on from JABGXW010000027.1 coordinate 11,617, forward strand.
GGTTGCCAACTCTTTAAAGAATTATTCCCAACCAGGAGTTCCTTGGATTGCTGTACTTTTTACTTTCTTCTGGATCGGACTTGAATCATGCATTTTTACTTTTGTACTAACTCCGCTAGTGATAGAAACTTTTGAGGCACTTACAAATACTGTACTACCAGAAGTTATGGCGATGACTGGATTATTTTTCTTCCTATTTGCCATCATTGCAGGATCCTTTGCTTGTATGCACGGCCTAGTAGAGGCCATTGCCTCAAAAAACTATGTTAATATTGTCAAAATGGTTTTTATAGAAATCATTATCATGATTATGGAAGTTCTTTTCTTCTACAGAGAGTTTGTTGATTCATTGGCCCCATGGCTTGCTCAAATGAGTAATGAGTCTATTAAGTTAGGAATTTGGTCTATCCTAGGAATTGCAGGAATGGCGTGGATGGGAGTAAGAGCTGGAACATGGTTCTTCTTCGCAAAGTTTGGAACACCGACATTACTTGCTTTAATTTCAAGAGAAGGAATGGAAAATCCTCCCGGAGTTCCTCAATCTCAATTATTAACAATTGGACAACCATTAAGCTGGATCAAAGAAATATCAACTCAGTTCAGACAAGAGATCGAATGGTTTGGAAATAAATCTGCAGACATGACTGCAGCCTTTGTCTTACCTCCAGTTCAAGTCTTGGCAGTGATGACTAATTTCTTTATGATTTTATTAACGGGCAAAAACCTTTTCAATATTCCTCTTGCCTCTATGGATGACTTAAAAGATACAACTCAATTGTTAGAACAAATAGCTGGCAAGCAATCACAAACGACAATGACTAAGACTACTGAGACAAAGTTGCACCCATCTCACGGAGAAATTTAATGAAAAGAAATTATTTTACGTATCTTCTTATTTGCCTTCTATTGACTAGCTGCAACTTCACTGCAAAATCAAAAAAGACTCAAAAGAACACATTATTTGTAGGTATAGATGTCAGTGGATCTTTTGCCCAATCAAAATCATTTGAGAAGGGATTAGAGTTTCTTTCCTATTATATCTACGGTCATTTACAAGGCCTAGGAGACCTAACTCGTCCAACAGATTTATATGTTGGCGGAATCGGGGGAAATGAAAGAGAAGATCCTCAAGCATTTTTTCCTATTCATGATTTTGATGGCCTGTCTCCTGATAAAATTAAAACAAAGCTTGTTAAAGAATTTTCTTCTCAAAGAGACAATCTCACAGACTTCAATACATTCTTTCTAAGAATTAAAACCATGGTAAAACAAAAGAACTTGGTTCTTTCACCTATTTCAATTGTCATGTTAACGGACGGAGTTCCTGAAATTGCGAAAGGAAAAACGAAGAAGGCAATTAAACAGGCTTACTCCAAAATCAATCTTTCTCATCTTGAGTACCTTGCCAGAAATGTTAGCATCAGAATCTTATATGCCAGTCCAAAGGTTGGGAATAATTGGAGAAATTATGTTCCTACTAGCAGAATCAAGGTCTGGACCATAGAGCCCGAAACTATGAATGGTTGGAAAGATCAACTCGCTAGAAATGGTAAAACTGGTCTGTGGAAATGGACTAGAGATAATGTTGATTTAAGAATTAGATCAAGAGGAATTTAGAAATACATTACAATATTCAAAATAAAGAGAGGGGATTTAATAATCCCCTTTTTTTTAATAACAAATCCTTTCTGAAATTATTTTTTTCTCGTACTTTTTTAAATAATAATTTGTCATAATTAGCAAACATTAGCTTTAATCTTTTTCTTTCAATGATTGAGCAGATGGCATATTTGTTTTGCGTTATTTTCAAGTATCTATGTTTAAAACAATTATCAATATTAATATTTTCACCATTTGTGAAAGATATAGCTATAATGTAGACAGATAAAACTCACAAGGAACATACATGTCTGAGCAATTTAAGAACTTATTCACTCCTCTCGATTTAGGATTTACACAGTTAAAAAATAGATTTGTGATGGGATCGATGCATACCGGTCTAGAAGAGGTTAAAGGCGGCTTTAATAGAATGGCCAAATATCTTGAAGACCGTGCCTCTGGTGGAGTTGGTCTCATTGTTACAGGTGGTGTTTCTCCAAACCTCGCAGGTCGTGCATCCCCCTTTGCATGCCAACTTTCATTTCCATGGCAGGTCTCTAAGCATAAAAAAGTAACTGACGCTGTTCACAAGCACGACTCTAAAATATTAATGCAGATACTTCATACAGGAAGGTATGGCTATCAACCACTTTGCGTTTCACCATCTGGTATAAAATCCCCCATTAGTCCATTTAAACCTTGGAAGATGTCTAATCTTCATATTCGAAAAACGATCTATGATTTCGCTAATAGCTCAAGACTTGCACAAAAAGCGGGCTATGATGGTGTCGAGGTCATGGGTTCAGAAGGTTATCTTATTAATCAATTTTTAGTAACTAAAACAAATAAAAGAACTGATCATTGGGGAGGTAACTACGAAAAAAGAATGAATTTTCCTCTCGAAATTATAAGAGCGATTAGAAAAAAATGCGGAAAAGAATTTATTATAATGTTTCGACTTTCTATGCTTGATTTAATTGAGGAAGGAAGTTCATGGGAAGAAATAGTTCAACTAGCAAAAGAATTAAAAAAAGAAGATGTTAATATTATTAACACTGGAATTGGTTGGCATGAAGCAAGAATTCCAACAATCGCTACAAAAGTCCCTAGAGCTGCCTTCACTTGGGTTACAGCAAAAATGAAAAAAGAAATAGATATTCCTCTTGTTACTACAAACAGAATTAATAAACCTGAAGTAGCCGAAGATATTCTTGCTAACGGGGAAGCAGACCTTATTTCTATGGCCAGGCCCTATCTAGCAGACGCAGAGCTTGTAAATAAAGCGAAAGAAAATAGATTAGATGAAATTAATATCTGCATTGCTTGTAATCAAGCATGCCTTGATCATACATTTAAAGGAAAAGTATCAAGCTGTCTAGTTAATCCTTTTGCCTGTTACGAAACTGAGTTAGTCCATACTAAAACCACTCAAAAAAAGATTGCTGTTGTTGGTGCAGGCCCTTCAGGAATGGCGTTCAGTGTAGAGGCTGCCAAAAAAGGTCATAGCATTACTCTTTTTGATCAAGATGAAGATATTGGAGGCCAATTTAATATGGCCAAAGTCATTCCAGGAAAAGAAGAATTTAACGAAACAATTAGATATTACAAACGTCAATTAGATCTTAATGGTGTCATCCTTAAAATGAAAACAGAATTTAAGGTAGAAACTGCAAAGGAGTTTGATCAAGTCATTATCGCAACAGGTGTGCTGCCACGAAAATTAAAGATTGAAGGCATAGAACATGAAAAAGTATTAACCTATGTTGATTATTTAAAACATAAACAAGATATTGGAACTAAAATTGCTGTCATAGGAGCAGGAGGAATTGGTTTTGATGTTAGTGAACTCCTTACACACTCAAAGGAAAGTCAATCAAGTTTAAACAAAGATGATTTTTTCAAAGAATGGGGAGTTGATCAAACGATCTCTACACGTGGAGGTATCGCGGATATAGAAGCACAGGTTCCAAAGTCACCGAGAATGGTTTATCTCTGCCAAAGAAAAACATCTAAGATAGGTAAAGGACTCGGTAAAACAACCGGCTGGATTCATCGGATGGGTCTTAAAAATAAAGGCGTTCATATGCTCACAGGAGTTTTTTACGATAAAGTTGATGATCAAGGTTTGCATATTACTATTGCTGAAAAAAAACAAATCCTTGATGTTGATCATGTGATTATTTGTGCTGGACAAGTCTCAAACAATTCTCTCTATGAAGCTTTAAAATTTAAGGGAGTTCAAGTTCATAAGATTGGCGGTGCCCATAGCTCCGGAGAACTTGATGCCAAACGTGCAATAAAGCAGGGAATAACATTAGCTCTTAAAATATAAAAACAAAACAGGAAGCTCTGTTTTATTTTTACTAAAACCTATAAGAGTAAATCGCCATCAGCCCATCTGTGGCAATTGGGATAACCGTCACATTCTCCATAAAAGAATTTTTCTTTTTTACAATTGAAGACACCCCTATTCCGTAGGCAATTCCTATAGTTGCACCAGCTAGAACGTCATGTAAATAATGATTATTATTTGTAAGTCTTTGGAAACCGACCGCAGTTGCTATTGTGTAGGCAGGTAAAGCGTAGTACCAGTCGTGAAAAGATCCTACAACCGCTGCAAAGGCAAATGCAGTAGTGGTATGGCCTGAAGGAAAACTAGTTTTTTGCCCACCTCCTGGTCTCCTTTGCCTGATAGTATGTTTTAAAATAGTAGTCAGCGCCCCAGAGTAAAGCGTGGCCTTCATCATAGCGAGAGATTGCTCTAATGGTTTTTCGTCTCTTTCATTTTGATCTTTTTTATTGGAACTAAAATAATACTTAATTAACATACCGCTAGAATAGGCTAAATTTGGAACCCAGCGACCCATTAGTTCCACAGGATCATTCCATTCGCCTAATTGGTTTTTATGACTTATTGCTTTTTGAAAGGGATAGATGATTTCATCTTCACCAAAAACTTTAAGGCATACTGTTAATATTGACCCATAGAGAAATACATTTCGAGCAGATTCTATATCTATAGGAGACATAATCTCTTGTTCAAAGTCAGTTAGAGTGTATTCAATAGCATTTATCTTATTTATTGAACTACAGTAAAAGAAAATAGAAAAGATGAGAAGATTAATAATTTTCTTCATTATGAAATACCTTTTTGAATCTTTAATGATCAAATGGTACATTAGTTTTGCCAATAAACCTATAAACTAAAAAGTAGCTTTACGTGACCCATAAGATTATTTCTCTATTCATCTATTCGATTTTGATAAATGGTTTAATTTCCACTCCCGCTTTTTCAAAGGAAAGTTCAACTCCCTCACTAAACGACTTATATGAAAAGCCTAAGGTGTTTGATTTTTTTACAAATATTCCGGGAAATTTAAAATCCTCTTGGGGGAAAGCATTTAACACAAAACCTGCGACATTGTGGACCTGGGGAGCAATCATCTCCTCTTCAGTCATTTTTTATATTTATGATGAAAAAATATATAAGCATGCACAAATATTAGGCAGAAATCTGGGCCTTGGTAACAATGACCACACAAAAACTTTAGTTAAAATTGATGACATTGCAATTTTTAGAGGACCTACTGATTTAGGATCAGTGATGTATTTTATTGGAGATGGTTGGACGCAAGGATTAACTGCCGCCTCCTTTGCTATTTATGGCTCTATGAATAACGATAATAGGGGCATGCAGACTGGTTCACAAATAATGAATTCTCTTCTTTCTGGCAGTATTCCCACCCAAGTAATTAAAAGAGCAACAGGTAGAGAGGACCCATATAGGACAACAGAATATAGAGGAAAATGGAAATTTTTCAGCCATCGCTATGACGAAGACGTATCTGCACATGATGCCGTTCCATCAGGTCATCTCATGGCCGTAACTTCTACTTTAACAATTATCGATAGCAATTATCCAGAGTACAGAAATATTATTAGGCCGCTCGGAATTACACTTATGACCTTAGTTAGCTTTCAAATGATTAACTTGGGAGTCCACTGGATTAGTGATTACCCACTAGGTATGGGAATAGGATATGTCACCGCCCTCTCTGCAATTGAAAGAGGTAGAAAATCAACTGCCAAAGCGTCTCTTAGAAAGCCCGAAATATCGAATCCTAAAGATTGGAAATTTATACCTATCTACACAACTCACAAAGTAAATGAAAGAAGCTATGGATTAACAGGAATATTTCAATTCTAATTTATTAAAGAAATGGACTTATAGGGAAAATGACTTTTCCTACTTTTGAATATGGGCTCAATCTTCCCCACACATCTAGAGATCTAATGCGTACAAAGTATACTCCATCCCTATTAGAAACCCAGTAGACGTATTCTTTTTCAGTCTTGACTCTCGAAACTAGTTTTTTTAAGTCTTTATCTGAATAAATTTCAACTTGATAGTGTTTTGCAAATTTAACACCTTTAAATTTAATAATATAACCTTTTTTATTATTTTCATCTCTCCTAATGATTTGTTGTTTCGCAACAGATGGAATCATTCTTTGAATCGGATAACCAACTAGGAAGGAATGAATATCTGAATCTATCAACTTCTTTTCATCATTTCTATTGATAATTTTCCAATAATATCGTCCCAATTCTTCAATTCTTACCCTTGCTGAGTCTTTTTTAATATTTAACTTAATTAACTGGTCAAAGGTTTCACTTTTCGAAAGAAGTATACTAAGCTCTTTTTCTTCTACAGCGCCATTGCTCCTCCATTTAAATTCGATATCAATAAATTTCTTAGTCTTTAAAGTATATTTTTTATTTTTAGGTGGCCTTAATCCGACAGCAACAGGTAACTCGACAGAAAATAATACGGGGTCAATCCTTACTCCTTTAAATTTTTCATGCTCTAAAGACCAAGAATATTGACCAGGGTCTGAGACTCGATATTTAAATATAGAATTAGAAATTACTTTCTCTACTATTATCTCCGTTTCTTCTTTATCTTCTTTTTTTATCTTCTTTGATAATGTAAATTTATATTTTTCATTCTTAAAACCATTCCACTTGAACTCTATAAAATCAGGAAAAGTTTGAAGACCAACAACTGAACTTTCGATTGGAAAAACAGGTTTTAAATAATTATCTATTTTTATATTTATTTTATGTTTTGGACTCCACTTATAACCAGGTTTATCAGCTTTCACAGAATAGTGATATTGGCCAGCCCTATACAAAGATAAGGAAATAGTATTAGTTGGACTCTTAAGAAGCTTACCCCTTCCTGTTGAATCATAAAGTCTGATTGAATAACCTAAATCCCTTCTCGCCTTCCAACTTAATTCCAAGCCTCCTGACTTTGTGGGGATGATTTCTTTTTCTGTTAATGGCAACAAATCAGATTCAAACAGTTCAGCATAAAACCTCATCTTTCTTGTTTGAGACTTACCAATAATCCTGTCATCTTTATACTGAACAGCTTGTATATAATAATTTCCAGGAGTATCAATTTGAAATTTGACCCCTTCAGACTCTAAATCCCTGTCTTTTAACTTTAGCTCAGAAATAAAAGATGGTGATTTTGAGATCTTAAACTTTATTATTCCCCGTAACTCTGAGCTCACTTTTGCACGTATTAAGTTTTCTTTGTAAAGGTTTACATGTCGAGATGTTAAAAGTTTTAAGTCAATGTTTTTAATAACTACAGGTGGTTTATTTTTAAGGTCTGAGATTTCAATAGTATTATTTTTACTTACATTATGAGTTTTATTGGCCACTGTGACTTCTATGCTTCCTGATACTGGTACTATAGACAGACCTGTTTTAGTTTGTACAATTTCAATTTTTCCTTTTTTCCCCTTGATTATTGCTTCTTTCCCCTTTGAAACTATTTTGACTTTTTTTTCTTTCTTGCCAAAGTAAAGATCGACTAGTCCATGCTGTAGATCAATATTTAGTCCCTCAGAGTTTCTCCTTAATACAATTAATGTCTCACTCGGAACTTTTAAAATTGCTTCATCTTCAAACTTGATATCTGCTGCAGAATTTGTATCTGAAAAAATTTTATCCCCATCAAAAACTGCTTGACCACTATTAACCTCATTCCAAAATATATTTTTACTTCCTTTCTTTTTAACCAATTTATCAATAAAAGAAACTTCACCTATCCGAAGTCCTTCTACTGTTTCACTTAGGCTATTATAAGTAATAAATAAATATGTAAAACCTAAAAAAAGTAGTGTCGATAGTACCAGAATATATCTGTCGGTTATCCTCATAAGCCCCTGAATTATTTTCCTCTGCTAACTTATTTTGATCTTTTATATAAAAATATACTATAGAGAGAAAAAACTACCTTAATGGTAAATACACTAGATATGGAATTATATGAATAATGATTCATCTGAAAGTATAAAGACTAAGAAATCATCAATTAAATTTCCACTCAGAGTTAAAATTCTCTCAGGAATCTTCCTTCTGCTAGCTTTAGCAATTGGAACCATTCTTTCATATTCTACAGAATTAATTCTTACTGATAAAAAAGCTTATATATATGAAACAGGACTTCAAAAAACAGCATCTATCGCAAATACATTTAAAACAGATCTAGACACTTACTTACAAAGAATCAAAGATGTATCGAATAAAAAAGACCTTAGTATTAATGACTTTTTTAATTATTTAGGGAATAATGTTTTTTTCTTCCAAAAAATAGATTTATTAAAGCAATCGACAGAAAAGAAACTTAACTTTCGTTTCTTTGAACAAACAGGCATTAAATTCAAGTTTACTTTTGAGGAATACGAAAACTTAGATCTTATTACACTTGCAAATGAAAAACTTCCAAAGATAAGCATCAAAGACCTGACTACAAAAACAAAATTTCCATCCTATGGAATTATACTCCACAATAAATCAGCTGGTGTTGTAAATATTATAGGAATTGGAGCACTCTCCTTAAATTCAATCTTATCCTCAAATGATAAATTTAAAAATCAGATGCTCAACAATTCCGGTCTTCCTTTCTTCTCTAAGGGAAAATCCGTCTTTATGGCATCCTTAAAAAAACAAAGTACTAATACTGGAACGATTCTAACGAAAGGCCATGACGGACAGGAATTATTACTCTCCTTTACTAAACTTCCCATGCTAGGCTTAAACTTTTTGAGTTACATACATAAAAAAGATGCATTCAAAATCGCTACGGAACTGCTCGTTAGAACACTTTATTTTGGTCTCGCTTTACTCTTTTTATTCTTTATTTTTGGAACTTTATTCTCCATATCAATCTCAAAGCCAGTAAAACTATTATCACAGGCTACATACAAAATGGCAGAAGGTGATTTCTCTTACAAAGTTGATGTGAGGACTAAGGATGAATTCTCTATTCTTGGAGACTCGTTTAATTTCATGTCTTCAGAAATAGAAACCTTACTGGAGAACAAAGAACAAATGATTAACAAGCTAAATACTGCTAATGAAAAACTTGAAGATTATAGTAAAAACTTGGAAGTGATGGTTGGACAAAGAACTGCTGAATTAAATGAAGCACACTCATTCTTAACAGCTATGGTAAATAGTCTAGATCAGGGGCTAGTCGTTTTTGATAAAGATGTAAAGTGTAATAACGTTTTTACTCAAGCAGCACTAAAGTTATTTAATAATAATCCAGAGGGAATGAGCTATCCAAGTCTACTTGGAGTAACTGATCAAAATGAAATAGAAAACATTACCAAATGGGCAGACATCGTCTTTAAAGATTTAATTCCCTTTAAATCTTCTAAGTCTCTTGGACCTCGCAATATTGTAAGAGGAAGAGATGTCAATGATCCTGAATTTTCACATATTGAATTGAGTTATTATCCTATAAGAGATGACAAAAATACAATTCAAAATATCGTAGCAGTTGCCACAGATAAAACCCAAGAAGTTATTGCTACAGAGAATTTTATAAAGCAAGAGTCCTATGTAAAGATGGTTCTTAAAATAACAAACAACAAAGATCATTTTTTAACTTTTTTAGATGAGGTTAATCAAATTATGAGTAAGACCAACGACTTACTAACATCTACAAAGAGTAATCATGAAGACCTATCAATAGAAAGTTTATTAATTAGCTTTCATACATTAAATGGTGGATTTGGGCTTTTCTCTGTTGATGCTATTCAAATTAAAGCTCGGGAATCAGAACAAACTTTAATTGATATGAGAAAGCAAGATAAAAGCCTCACTGAAATACATAAAAAGTCTCTCGAATTATTAATGCAAATGGAGATTCTCATTGATGATTTTAAGAACTCTTGTACAAAAGTCTTTGGAAAGAAACTTTCTGATCTATATACCAATAAAGAAATTAATATTACAGATGCCGAACAATTCTACAAGTTGCTACAGAAAGATTCCCCCCCCGCTCTAGCAAAAGAGTTTAAAGATAAGTTTATTAATATTCGGGCAGAAAAATCAGTTCAAGGATACTCTGAATTAATTACAAGTCTCGCAAAACAATTAAAAAAGAATATTAATTCGCTCGTAGTTTTGGACCATGAATTAACTCTTCCTCCTGGTTGCTATAATGACTTCTTTAGCTCCTTAGTTCATTTATTTAGAAATTGTATGGACCATGGAATTGAAACAGAGGAAATACGTATCGCTCAAGATAAAAGTCCAGCGGGTACTATTTCTATCGAATTTAAAACAGCATCCGACAACATAAATGACTGGATGATAGTACAGGTAAAAGATGACGGCGCTGGAATCAATCCGGAAACAATTCGAAAAACGTTGACAGAAAAATATCCTGAGTTGGATCTTAATTCTATTTCTGACAAAGATATTCTATACAAAATATTTGACCCTGAGTTTTCCACAGCTGAGGCCAGCTCAGAAGTTTCTGGAAGAGGAGTTGGAATGTCTGCAATCAAAGAGATTACAGATAAATATTCAGGTCAGATAGAAATTGAGTCTAAATTAGGAGTAGGTAGCCTATTTACGTTTAAACTTCCTAAATTTTCTTAATTAAAATAAGATTTAACCTATCTGTTTTTGCCACGAGTAGTTTAATTTTTTAACTAAATCATCATACAACCACGGCTTTACTATAAATTCATTCGCCCCTGCCTCGATAGCTTTAAGCATATGTTCGACATCATCAATAGTGGTAAACATCACAAAAGGTAAATTTGATAATTTCTCATTATTTTTAACATTTATTAAGAAGTCATATCCTGTTCCATCAGGGAGTTTCCAATCTGAAATTATAAAGTCAAAAGATTTAGATGCACATAAGGAAAAAGCCTCTGAGAGGTCTGTTGCTTCATAGATCTTTCCTATAATCCCCATTTTTCGCAGATCTTTTATCATTAATTTTCTAAATGTTTTCACATCTTCTAATAACAATATCGTTGTTTCTGCTGATATCGTTGTCATTGTCGACTCTCTTTATTTTTTGACGATTTAAGTTATTATATTACCTAATGGATAAAAAAAAATCATTAGCTATTTTTTATTGTTTTCTAGTCTCCTTATTGTTTGTTCTGCATTTTTACGTGGCCAAAGGAGTGTTAAGCTCTGTAAGTCCTCAAATACTAGGAGGGTTCCGTGGATTTCTCGGAGGATTAGTCATTCTTTTGTTTCAATATAGAAAAATTGACTTTAAGTTTCAACACAAGTTCTTGAGTACTTATGTTGTCATTGCTTTTTTTGGTTTCTTTATCAATCAAATTTTATTTTTGAATGGACTAAAGATGTCTACACCTTTAAACACATCAATTATCATGAATACCATTCCTTTAATGACAGCATTAATTGCTATGGTATTTAAAATTGAGATATTTAGATGGATGAAGCTTGGTGGTGTAATATTAGGTTTCTCAATGGTAACAATTCTCGCCTTACACTCGAGAGCTGGCCAATTAAATACCAATCAATTTGGTGACCTTTATATTTTCTTGTCAGTTCTTTGCCTGTGCGTCGCAACGAACATTTCTAAGACTCTCTTCAAAAAAGGAGGGGATCCAACTTTAAACTCTGGGACTATGCTTCTTTTTGGTGGTCTTGCATTACTGATAGTCGGTATTGCTGATTTTGTACCGATGCTTGAATTCACCTTTAGTTCTCCAGAAAATTTTGGAAAGATTCTTTTTGAAGTTTTCTTTTCAACAGCACTTACATATTACTTAAGTTTTCAAGCATTAAAATACCTGGCTCCCAGTCAGTCAATGATTTTCATTTACACCCAACCGATCATGACTTCCACTATAGATTATTTCGTTTATGACAAGAACATAGACTTAACGATTTTATTTATCTTTATTGGTATATTGGTTTCGGGATATCTCGTACTCACTTCAACTCCAGATTAGTTATAGCTTGAGAGCACTAACAC
>JABGXW010000028.1 GCA_018675575.1 Bacteriovoracaceae bacterium
AAACAAACTTAAAGAAAAATTACAAGCTGGTGAAAAACTCATCGGAACCTGGAATACGATCTCCTCTCCTGCCATTACTGAAATTATCGCAAGTACTGGCATCGACTTTCTTGTAATCGATTTTGAACATGGTCCTTTCGATCTCTCGAACTTAACTAATTACACAAACTCCTGTTTAGGGCATAATGTTTCTCCGATAGTTAGATTACCTTCGAATCAAGATTGGCTCTTTCTCCAGGCTTTAGATCAAGGAGCCCACGGCTTAATTTGCCCTCATATCTCTAGTCTTAAAGATTCAGAAAAATTTACATCATCAACAAAATATCACCCTGAAGGATCTCGTGGATATTCTCCATACACCAAAGCAGGAAAATATACCCATAAAGAAAGTGAGTCAAACATTGAAAGCTCCAATGAAGATATATTCAATATGGCAATAATTGAATCAGAGGAAGGATTAAAGAACATAGAGTCAATTTGTTCTGATAAAAAATTGGATGCTGTTTATTTTGGGTCATATGATATTTCTCATGCTCTAGGAGTTCCTGCGGATATAAAAAACCCTATCGTAATAGAGGCAATCAACACTGCCAAAGTTATAGCAAAAAAACACGGCAAATTTACTGGTGGATTTGTTGCTTTTGATAATGCTGATATGAAATGGCAATATGAACAAGACTTCGACATTATTATGTATGGTGTAGACAGTTATCTTCTCAAAAGAGAATATGTAAACATGCTTTCTACTTTTAAGAACAAGGTTAAAGAGTGAAAATAGTAGGGATCATTCCAGTTAGACTTGAATCAAGCAGACTTCCACAAAAGGCCCTGCGTGAAATTTGTGGAATTCCCATGATTCTTCATGTCTATGAGAGAGGTGTGCTTGCAAAAAAGCTTGACGATATATTCATTGCAACTGATTCAGTTGAAATAAAAAAAGTAGTAGAAGATGCTGGAGGAAAAGTAATAATGACCTCTTCATCACATAGAACAGGAACCGACAGAATTGCAGAAGCGGCTAAAAACATTGAGTGCGACGTAGTTATCAACATCCAGGGGGATGAAGCATTACTAGACCCAGAACATATAGACTTAATTGCAGAAGAATTTCCTAAAACAATAAAAGATTGTCACGCAGGTATCCTTGTTACAAAGTTTAACAAAAGTAATTCTTCCTCAGACATTAAAGCTGTTCTTAACAGAAAAAATGAAGTTTTATATCTATCAAGAACAGATCTTCCCTCTTCTACTAGATCAGCAGTTAATGAAATGTGGAAAGCTTATCACATTGTTCCATTTCAAAAGTCTTTTCTATTAACTTATACAGAACTTGAAAGATCTCATTTAGAATTGATTGAGTACAATGAGTATCTTCGTATACTGGAACATGGATACAAGATAAAAGCCTTTCCTGTTGAAAGCGACTCCTTAAGTGTTGATACAGAGTTTGATTTAGAATATGTCAGTAACAAAATGCCATATGATTCATCTTTTTTACTTTATAAGGACAAATACAACTCATGAACCCATACTTGAAAAGAGTAGAGAATCATTGGGGAATATATAGCGCAGAATTCTCGAAGTCGCTTCCAAATAATCTTTCTCAATACGCATACATCTTTCCAAGTAGTTGCAGAAATCCTGAAATTGAATCTTATTTTCACCCATCTCTTAGAATGAAAGCAATTTTTTTACACATTTTAAGAATTCCTCGATCTACCCTTAGAGGGTTTGATGCTATTCTAAGAAAAAGATTTGGTTACTTTAAAATAGTCGAGAATAAAAATTCAAACCTACTTACCGTTGCTCCAAGCCTCCTATGTAAACAAGTCAACAATAATGTTACGTCAAATTACTTAAGTAGTTTTGATCAGAAAAATACATCATGGTTAATTTTCGAAGATGGAAAAAATACAAACTCAACACTTACCAGAACTGAAGTCTTTAAACTGCTAATATACTTCCTAGTATCCTTATCAAAAACTCTTTTTAAAAAACCTGCAGATATTCCCTACTCAGACTGGATTGGAGCACTTTCTTCAAATTTGACCTGGTGTCTTTCATGCTATTGGTCAGACAAAATTGCTCTTGAAAAGTTTACAACTAATTTTCTAAAAACCAGATACATATCTCATATCCATTGTGTTCATGAGTTTCACCCACACTCTAAAATTTTATGGAAGATCTGCAGCACGAACAAAATAAAGTGCAGCAGCATAGAACATGCAAGCAACGAACGTGAAAAGCTTTGGCTCTTTCCGACTCAGCAAGAGGTTATGAATAATCACCCACTCCCTTCCCTACTTTTTGTATACAATGAAAAACACAAGCAGTGGTGGCATGACATATTTGATGATCTAGTAAATTTCCAAATTGCCTGTGGCCCTCGGTTTGCAAAATGGAAATGTTCTAACAATTTATTGCCATACAAAAGTAATAAAGTCTTGCTCGTGACATCACAATCGTGGTGGGACAATGAAGTAATATTTCAAACAATAGAAAAACTTCTAGACTCAAATTTTGAATTAACCATCAGACTTCACCCCCATTCGCAGTTAAAGAAGTGGCAAAAAAAATGGCTATCCAATAAATTAAAAAATACAAGAATAGAAGTTGATAACTCTCCTTTGGAAAAGTCTATTTCAAATCATTCAATAATATTGGGGATGTGTTCAACAGTGTTGGATGAAGCTCTGCTTATGGGAAGATGCTCTATTAAAGTAGAACATGATGAATTCAGCTCCTTAGGAAGTTCTTTATCATTCAGCATCAATATTAATGATATTTCCGAGGAAAGTATTAACTCAATATTTTCAACATACGAGGACCGAAGAGTTGAATTAATTAAAATATCCAGAAGTAGTTTCGGTCTTGAGCATGCTGAAGCATCATTTTGTCAGCACTCTTCAAAGTAACTTCTTATAATAATACTTGATAATATTTTGAGATAAGCCCAATGGGGCAAAAGTTAAAACAAAGACTATACAACTTTTAAAATCTACTATGAATGGTTTTACTACTTTTCTTGCTGCTATCTTTTTTGATATTCCTATCAGTGACTTTGCTTCCTCTCTGGCAACATTTGACCTTAATTTAAAAATTTCTTTTTTGTAGTTGGTGCTGAATCCCTGATGAATTTCGTTGAACTTTTTTAAGAACAGTTCATTTTCAGATATGATTTTTCCGCTTTCTCTAAACGTTAAATTATCTCCATGAATTCTCCATTTTGCGAGTGGTTTATCAATCATATCGAACTCCCAACCATCAAACGAAATCCTCCGAAACAAATCAGCATCCCCTATTATCTGAAATCGATCATCAAAAACTTTAGTATATTTTTTTATGCATTCCATTCGAACGACAACTGAGCATAAAGATAGAAAATAATCAGTTAGCAATTCTTTAAAGTTACTCCCGATATAGTATGGTCTCCCCTTATATAGTTGTCTTATATTCTCACCATTCTTCAGAAAATACACATCAGAATAGACTAGGCCAGTTTTAGGATTATCAAATAACGGCATTTGTATTTCTAGCTTATTTGCTGACCATAAATCATCAGAGTCAAGAAAAGCAAAGAAATCACCGCTGGCCTTATCTATGGCGAGGTTTCTTGCAGAATAAAGAGGGATATTTACTTCCCCACGAAAATATTTAAATCTACTATCAGTGTAGGATTTAGCAATTTCAGGAGTTCTATCCGTCGAAGCATTATCCCAAAAAATAATTTCCCAATTAGTATATGTTTGAGCGATTGCAGACTCAATTGCTTCGGCCACATATTTTTCACCGTTATAACAATTTATCAATATACTAACTAAAGGCTCATTATTCATTTTGGATAAACTCGATTGATCTATTTCTGGTTGTATTCAAATATATTTTAACTCCAATCGACATAATTGAAAGAAGATAGCATACTAATTAAAAATTAATCACTCATCGTAATACTCTACGTCAAGCGATTGCACCTCCCGACCTCTAACAATTGCATCAATCAACTTAAGGTCTTCAGCGTGCTTTACAATTAATGACGTCTCTTTACTAACATCATATGTGCCCGTCTTCCCGCAAAACATAGCGTGTCCATGCTTTTCATATTCTGCGGTAAAAATATCATTTCTCCATGCCATTATGGAATATACAAAACGTTCTATTGGAATTAAGTCTTGAGTTTTTGAGAAAGTCTCCCCTATTGAATAATTCAAAGGTTTTCCATTAAAGTTACTATGCACGAATTCTTTTTTTGTTGTAATCAGGCTATCTAATTTATTCTCTATGAAATAATCTACAACTTTGTTAATTTCTTCAGATGTTTGCAAGGGAGAAGTTGAGTTTACCCAAACGGTTACATCTCCAGGAAATTTTTTCATAAAGTCATAGACAACATCATCTGCCTTTATAGAAGATCCTGCGAGGTCCTCCTCTCTCAAAAAAAAGTCTGCACCATATTTCTCTGCAATACCTTTAAAGATATCGCCATCAGAATTAACTTGCACCCGACTAAACGACTTACTTTTAACAGCTGCATCTATTGCGTAGGAAATCATTGGTCTGCCATTGATTAAGGCAAGGTTTTTTTGTTTTAATCTTTCAGATCCCATTCTTGCAGGGATCATTGCTGTTATTATCATGCTCTACTCTTTAGCTTGGCACCAAGCTTCTATCAGGTGTTTAATTTCAGTTCTTTCATTAGCGGGAATCGAATATTCTTTATAGTAATCTTCTTTATTTTTTGTATCTTTGCTAAGTTTAACAATCATCGCAAGACCATCTCTTAATGTTAAATTAGGATCTATAGAGTACACAGGAGAAAAACAAGTCTCCTCTTCATTACTCAGGGTAACTGAAGGCAAAAACGTAAATCTATTATCCAAGCTATATTGAAGTACAGGAATTCTATTCTCTATTGCTTCCTCCATTGTGGTAGACGAATAACTCACGAGCAGGTCAGTTTTTGCTAATACTTCCAAAAAAGGACCTTCAGCAGAAATTTTAACATTTCTTTGCTCTGGGATGATTTCTCTTAATGTTTCAAGAGTAAGTGAATTTGTTGGACGAAACCTTATTATACATTCGATTTCGTCCATTCCCTTAACCGCATTAACCAATGACAATATTGATTTTACATACTCATCAGTGGTTTCATAAAATAAAAATCTTAAAGATTCACGGGGCTTCTGACTACCAGCATGTGTAATAACAAACTTCTCTTTTTTTTCAATTACTTCTTTATCAGAAAATCTTGTTCCCCACAGTAATGGACCTGTAGGTACATTTTTTCGCTCGATATTAAAATATTCTAAATAATTTCTAGCTAATGGTGACTGAATGGCCACATGGTCAAAGTTCGAATGGATAAGCCCAAGGCCATGTCTCTTTAGTTCATTTTCTATCTCTGAGTTTTGAGGTACAGAGTGAGAGCCATGACTAATCAAGACGCCAGGAATACCAAGTTCAAGAGACAGGTCACCTAAAAGTTGTGTCCCATTGAGAGAATGTGGCGTAACAAAACCAATAGGTTTACTTTTTCTAAATACTTCTTTTAAAACATTGCCTACATTTTCTAGTGTACCCAGCAAAGGATTAATACCCTCTATTGTCTTCCTTTCTAATAAGTTAAGGAGGTCATGTTTTATGATTCCTGTTTTTCTAACATCAGTGAAGAATTGATTAAACTTATTGGTTCTATCATCTTGTGCTAACTGCTTAAAAGGATAAAAATCAAACTCGTAGCAAACTCCATAAGAACTTTTTATTCCTAAGAAATATAAGCCCGATAATTTTATAATTTTAAGTAAAAAAAGAAATGATGAATATTCTGGCTTCTTTATTCGATTTAGACCTGGCATTGATATCACCTGTATAAGTGAATCTTGTCCCAATGATTTGTTAACAACAGAATCACAACGATGTGAGCTAGCTCCAATTATAACCGTAGGCTTTTTTAAGCCGTATTTTAATGTATGCAATGATAAGAAATTTGCCAGTCGACCAAATATATTCTCACAAATATCATTTTCTGACTTAACCTTAGGGCATCTTACTTCATACAGTTCTTTTTTTAGCTTTAACTCAGAGGAAAGACTTTGAGAAATTGTATCGAGACAGGATTCATTATTTTCAAGTCTTGGAGAAGATAATTTTTCATGTCTATATGTTGGAGAAGTTATCTTTAAGATACTTGGGTTATTTTTTATTATGTTTTTACCTAGAGTTTCAAAATAGAGAAGGTGGGAATAGTAAAAAGATAAATAAAATAATGTAGTATGGTAATTAACTTTTTTATCAGATAACTCATTATTAAATAAATCAGCTAAATTTCCTTCAAGGAAATCTAGCTTTTTTAAGCATTTATAATGATCGTCTTTATGAAAATAGTCTGTTGGATCAAAACAATCAAATCCTAAATTAGAAATCCTCTTTCTTAATGAAATATCAAAACACAGAACTCCAATTTCATTTTTATTTTGATCACAAATTTTAAGAAATTTTTCTAGTTCTTCAAACTCTCTCTCAAACTCTATGAAAGCCAACGCTGTATACATATCTACCTAATTCTCCAAAGCGGATTACTCGCTGAATGGCCAAATTTTTATCAATAAAATATTGATTCATACTAGCGAAAATAGCTAGAAAAGAACATAGGATGAATTAGATAAAACGACTGTTGATGGCCCTATTGAGGGATTCGTAGTCCTTATAGCATATATCAGCATATTTCTGCTCATCTATTGGATATCGACCTTTTAATAAAAAGCACTCAAGGTATGGAGCAAGTAATAAATCAGACTCTTTATCACCCACAAATACCATCTGACGCATATCAACATTGAAATCATTTAAGGCATTAAGTAGCATTCCAGGAAAAGGTTTTCTGCTCATACTTTGCTTCACATAGACTGAAACAGACCCTTCAATATGATATGGACAGAAATACCATTTATCTATTGCGCAATCATATTTTGCTAGAAGTTCATCAACTCTAGCTGTAACTTCTTCCAGCTGAAGTGGAAGAATCTTATCTTTAGCTATTCCTGCCTGATTAGTTAGACAAATTACTTTCCAATTTTTGTTTCGGGCCCATCGGATAAGGTCTATTACTCCAGGCATTAGATCACAATCGTCTGGATTATTAATGTAGCCTTTGTCTGTGATGATTATTCCATCTCTGTCTAATAAAAGACAGCCTCTAGCTTTATCTGAGGGAGCTTTGAATGTTGGGTAAATGTGACTAGCAATTTCTTTTGCTTCTTCATATCTCGAAATGTGAGTCATTCCATCTGGGAAATAGACAGCCTCTATTTCACTAAAGTAGTCGATGGACTCTTCGATTTTATTTTTTTCTTGAACTTTATTGTAACCTTTATCCATTACAATGCCTGAACTAGCGCCTAGTGAAGTTACTGCTAGGCTTGGACCTGTGATTGTATTTTGAGGCTCTCCTAGAAAGTACTCCTCGGCATTTTTTGAATAAACAATCCATGAGCCGGTGCTTAATTTTATTTCTTTCATAAAGTTCTCTTAATTAACAAAACGAAATCTTAGAAAAGTCCAAACAGCGATAAAGAAATCACTCGACTTAATTTTCTTACCCTCCTCAACACTTCTTGGAATATAGTCAATTGGTACTTCAATGATTTTAATTCCTGATTTTATCAACTTTGCCGTTAATTCATGATCAGTTTCAAAGCCATTTGTTTTAACATTAAAGCTTTTTAATAATTTACCTGGATATATTTTATACGCTGTTAGTGTATCTGAAATCCATGTCTGAAAAAAAAAGAATGCCCAAATACTCAGAATTCTTCCAGCAAGCCATGGTCCCAATTCCTGGTCAGGATGTTTTGATTTAAAGAATGTTCCCTTTGATAGCTCTTTAGACCTTAGAACCCTGCTTCCATAAACAGATGTGTCTGGACCCAAAGCCTTGAGCATTGGTATATAATCATCAGGATTGTATTCTAAGTCAGCATCCTGAACGAGTATATAATCTCCTTCTGACTTGGCTACACCATACTGAACAGCAGCTCCTTTTCCTTGATTAACCTCAAGCTTGAAAACTTTTACCGAATCGAATTTACTTGCGAGTTCAAAGGTTGAGTCTTTAGAGCAATCATCTACTACTATTATTTCTTTCTTATAACCAACAGATTCGGTGTCGATAGACAGCACTTTTTCTAATAAGTCAGTGATAAATTTTTCTTCATTGTAGGCAGGAATTACAATTGATAATATCTTCATATATTTCTCGATTTTTTAAAAAATTTTTCATTCACTAAGGCCCAAATGGCACTGAATCCATCAAAAATGGTTATCTTCTTACCTTCATTTTTATGTCTAGGTCTGTAACTGACAGGGATTTCTAAAATGTGTTCCCCTTTTTTTGATAGTTTTGCAATTAGCTCTAGATCATAATCAACCCCTGAAGAATTCACTTTCATTTCCTTAAGTAACTTTCCTTCAAATGCTTTAAATGTCGTCAATGTATCACTCACATATTTATTAAATAATAATAAAGAGCTGATTGATAATATCATTCCTCCGTACTTACTTATAAAGTATGAAATGATATTTCCATCATAGATATCCATAATCCTACGGTCTATATTCAAGCATTTTATGGCCCTTGACCCCAAGACTGCCTTTGTTTCATTATTTAATATAGGAGAAATAATATTATAGATTTCTTCAACATTATATTCATCATCTGAAGGAAAAAATACGATGATATTCCCTTTAGAGTTAGAGACCCCCAAGCTTAGAGCTTCACCTCTTCCTTTTTTACCTTTCAATTGAAAACATTTAACACCGTCTTCTCTTTGGGCCAATTCAAAAGTATTATCTGTTGAGCCACCATCAACAAAGATGATTTCTTTATCTAATCCATAGTCAAAAAAGTTTAATAGGTTAAGCTTATGTAGAACTTTTTGAACAGACCTTTCTTCGTTTAACGCCGGTACTACAATCGAAACCAAATGATGATGACTCTTTAACTTCTTAGAAGATTTACTTTGAATAATTGCCATAATTTCATCAGACAGCAAACTCTGAGCATGTTTTCCATTTTTAATTTCCCAGTCCATCCACTTTATAGAGTTAGTAGGAAAAGAAAATGTTTTTGAATCAAAATCAAGTCGATCAGAAACATCTTTAGGAGTCTGAAAGAAAAAGGAAGACACTATATTGGTATTTAGAAAATCTTCTTTTGCTTTATTTGTACTGTAGTAAAGAAACTTATTAACCAATGAGTTTAAGGTTTCTTGAGCGATATCATTATCTTTTATAATATTAGAAATGAAGACTTTTTCTGCATTTCTGTTAAGACTTACAGATTCTACTAAGTTCTTAGTAACGTATGTTGGATATAAGCTTGAATGCTGAGTTCCGGGGCCATAAATTATGACATCGGCGGACATAACCCTTTCTCTTACATCTGGATTTAATTCTGGAGTCTTCTCTCTTTCTTTTAAATATTTGAGTTTCCCTTCAATGTCTTTAGAGTTCAACTCCTTAAGTTCTGACTCAGTTAAATAATCTTCGAGTAGAAAAACTTCCAATATATTTTCAGGATTAGGTGAAACGATCTCAGACTCATCTATTAAATATCTCCCATCTGTTCTAAGTCCAACCAGAACATAGTTCTCACCTCTAGTAACGTTAAGTACTTGATCATCAACTCCTGAGAACATGCCATAATCAGTTATACATTTATTAAAATCATTGGATTGTAGAAAGCATCCTGCAAATAAAATATTACCAAATGAACAATCTCCAAAGTCAAATTCTATACCTATTGACTTCTGTTCATATAAATACTCAAGAAAAGTATCAATATAGGAAGCCATCTTTCTTAATTTAAAAAATGGTAATTGATCAAAATATGGAGCGAGATCCTGTATCAAAACCCAATTATAATTTTTAAATTCATTAAATACTTTAACTGCATCATTATACAAGAAACCATCAGGGAACCTGTAATCAGTAATAGTGTTTAATGCTTTTTGAGAAACAGAGCCAAGCTTCATTATATGACCCATATTTTTTCTAACATCAGAAGGCCCCAACATTCCAGGAATAAACTTTCTAAGCCTCCCGGTTGATAGGCCATCATCATAGGCATTAACCACCATTGTTAGCTTTATTTGAGGGTGCTTTCCTATAGATTCAATTAAGTTTGTGGCCCCTCTTCCTCCGCAGAAAATTAAGACTTCAATCTCATGATAAGACGATAGCCCCTTATGCTGATTCTTTAAGTACTTTTCTGCTAAGATCACATCCTTTTGATCATTTATACCAAGAGTTTCTTTATTTGAAATTATTCTAAAAGTTGCAGTCTCATTTCCTAGTTCTTGAAAGAAAGGCAGAAATGGTAAGAAGTTTTTTTCCTGAGTTAATTTTCCCTTAACAGCAGAGTTGTTCCAGTACTCATTAAGGGTTTGAAACAATGCTTTTGTACTACATAAAAAAACTCCGCAATCACTCTCACCAACTTCAGGCATATCGTCACCTTCTCTCTTTTGAAGGACTTCAATTAATTGTTGTTTCTCATCGCGGGCAAAATGAATATAAGGGTCGTATTTCGTAAATGTAGGAATTGATAAAGAAACATTATGTTCTTCATGGAGAGATGTAGCTATTTTTATAGTTTGAGACTCAATACAAACTTGGTCCCCCCAAATGATAAAAGTATTCTTTGTTTTTATAACATCCTTAGCTTGTAATATTGCATCTGCCATTCCCTCTGGAGTTTCTTGAATACGAATTTCGAACCTTCCAGGTAGAAGCTCTTCTAAATGTGCACGGATTACTTTCTCTCCTTCTGGAGATAAAATAAATACAAACTTTTCACAATAGTTTGAAATTTTTTCAACTAAATGCTCTAAGATTGATTTTCCATTTATCGGGTAAAGTATCTTTGGAAGATCATAACCAAGTCTAGATCCACGCCCAGCGGCTGGGATGAGGGCTGTCCACTCTCGAGAATTATTCGAATAAAACTTATTTCCAGTTAAATCTTCATTCTCAATGACAATCATAATTTTCTTGCGACTACTTGAGTTTGTCCAAGGTAATAAGCTATTGGAACGTTGCTTAGGCCAATAACCTTAACCACTTTCTGGAAGATTTTAAAAACAGAGAAATATGAAGCGGCTCTTCCTAAAACATATCCTAGTTTTAAGGTTTGCCAATGAGGTTTCACTTCCATTACTTCAAAACCACAATCATTTAATAAAGCCTTGATTGTTTTTGGTGAAAAGTAGAATAAATGTACACTTAGAAGGAAGGGCCATTTGAGACCCATAATTTTAGCAACTACGCTATTATAGTCTGGATAGTTCACTAATAGGTAACCTTTATCTTTTAAAATATTTCCGATTCTTCTCAATTCAGTTTTTGGATCTGTTAAATGTTCAACAACATCCCAAAGCGTTACAACATCAAAAGCTTTTGGTTCAAAGTTTTGCTTCTCTAGGAATCCTGGTCTTAAGTCAAGGCCATATGTTTTCTTTCCCCAGTCACAAAGATAACCACTAGGCTCTATACCTATTACATCGAAGCCCAGATCATGAGCCGCTTTTGGAAAAGCGCCTCCTGCACATCCGATGTCTAGCACTTTAGATTCTTTCGCTATATTAACGGAGTACTTTTGAGCGAATTTTAGAAAACTTTTTTTAAATGTTTTTATTCTTTCTTCATTCTGTGAAACGAAAGTTAAATCTTCTGCTCCAGAATAAGACTCGAGTATGATATCTTCAGCTACACGAGGGTTTAAGTATGCAAGACCACATCCATCGCATTCTACTAATTGATTTAGTAACTTTTCATCACTAGAGCTTTTATAGACCTTTAACAAATCTTCTCTAGAAAGATTATCTATTTGGGAAGGATTATGAATAATTGCATAATCATGACTACCGCAACACACGCAATCAACAGTCTCTAATAAGGAACTCTGCATACATACTCCAAATTGACTTATACTTCATCGAAGACGTAAACTGTATGTTATTTTGGACAATTTTTAAAGGTTATAAACATATTGATAACGCTCATCAATCCAAATCTTATTTTACTTAAGAAGGATATTTTCACAACTGGTATAGTTTATATGCCAGTAGCTCTATGTAGCCTTGCAGCAAGCTTAAAAAAGGCAAATTATAGTGTAAACATAATAGACGCATTTGGTAATAAACCAAATCAAATTCTTCCTGATGAAAATTTCTATAGCCGAGGTCTAAAACTTGAAGAAACGATTGACTCCGTGCACCCGGAAACCAGAGCTATTTTTCTCTATGCAATCAGCTTAATTGGACATCACTCTGTGGTTAAAATCCTCTTGAAACTGAAGGACAAATACCCGCAAATACCTATTATCATCCTGGAAAATACTCAAGCCGTGACAGCTTATTCTTTAAGAAAAGTTAGACAGGATTTTTATAAGCTTGGGGCAGATTATGTTCTTACTGGAGAGAGTGAGGAAAGAGGAATTCAACTAATAGACGGAATTGTAAATAATACTGACGTTAGTCAGCTCGAAGGAGTCGGACATATAAATAAGGACGGAGTTGATACGTACCTTCCACCATCCAAAGATTATTTAAACTTAGATAACTTACCTTTTCCGGCATACGAACTTCTACCTCTTGAAAACTATTGGAAGTTAAAGTATTCCCATGGTCCGTTCCAAACAAAGAAATATCTTCCTTTGTTAACATCTCGGGGATGTCCCTATCCTTGTAATTTTTGTGTTATCCCCGAAACGAATAGCCTTAAGTGGAGAAGCAGGAGTGCGGAAAATATCGTTGCTGAAATTGAGCATTTCAAAGAAACTCTTGGAGTTACAGAGTATCATATCGAGGATGTCGATCCGACAGTAAGTGATAAAAGAACGAAAGAGTTTTCAAGCTTACTTATCGATAAAAAATTAAATATCATCTGGAAAATATGTGCAGGCACAAAAGTAGAAACGATGAGGAGCGAAGAAACTATCGAACTCATGGCCAAGTCCGGATGCAATTATATTTCGATTTCTCCCGAGACGGGGTCTCCAAAAGTATTAAAACTTATAAACAAACCCTTCAAACTTGATCATGCTTCTAAAATTATAAAGAAAATGTCTAAGGTTGGAATCTCTTCACAGGCCTGTTTTGTTCTTGGTTATCCAGGTGAAGAAGACGAAGACCGTGTCATGACTCATGACATGATTAAAGACCTGACTCGAAAAGGAGTTGATGAGGTTGCGCTTTTCATTGTCACTCCAGTTCCAGGCTCAAGTATTTTTGATCAATTTTCAGGTTATCAAAATTATTCTGACCTCAACTTCTCTCCTGAATGGAGAGATGACTATATAAAGTTGAACAAATTCAGGCTTGCTCTCTATCGGAAGTTTCTCATTTGGAAATTTTTGTATCATCCATTTAAGTTTGTGAAACAGCCATTCTTATTTCTTTTTAGGAAGTTTAGGACAAAAATGGAGATGACTCCATTTAGAGCTCTTCACACCTTGTTTCTCTTAAAATCTTCTTGAGGTACTGATCCATGTTTTTAGTGAATCTAATATGTATTCTCATCATTCTGGTTGGATTTTTCGGAATTACTTATCAACACTTCACTAGCAAAATTTTTCAAGAGTTAGAAAACTCTTCTGCAATTACAACTTATCGATTATCACTCACCTACTTTATTACAATTGGGATTATTGGTCTTATTGTCTCGGGAGTCTTCTATCTCAACCTTCCTTTTCTCTATTCTTATATTCCTCTTATAATCCTTGGCTCTTTTTTAGTTGGTATTCAAGCAAAAAACAAAACATTTCCAAAGCTAAATCACAGAGAGTTCCTAAAGCAAAACTTGTTCGGAGAAGTGAACAAGATAAGTCTTTCACTAATTCTCCTCTTATTATTCTTGTATTTTCATAGAGCTCTTACGACTTGGTGGGATCAAGATGAGATGACTCAATATGGTTTGTTTGCAAAAATGATTTCCAGTGGTTGGACTTGGGATGATCTCTTTCTTTATACCGGTTATGGAGATACTAAGTTTGCAGAATCACTTCAAGCCCTTTTTTACCACATTGGAGCATCTCCCGTTACTGCCCGACTTTTCAAATGGATCAATCTTGTAAACCTTACCTTCTTGTATTTTAGCTTCGCCAGAATTCTTAAAATCTCGCCACGAATAGCTTTTTTTGGGACGTTGTTCGCCATAGCGACCCCAGAGCTCTCATACCTGGCCACCTCTCTTAAGGTAGATAGTATTCTCATGGTTTTTGAATTTTCTGCTCTTTCCTCTCTTCTTCTAATTGTTCTTAACAAAGTTAAGGACCCGAAAACCTTATTTACTCCTGTTTTATTATGTTACATGGCAGTTGCAACGAGACTTTCTGGTGCCTATTTTGGTATTTTTTGTACTCTTTATTTTTTCTGGACCCTGTTAAAAACAAACAAATTAAAACCAACAATACTGCTTGCTTGGATATCAAGCGCTATACTCTACGCCCATCCTTACCTTCGAAATATGATTGCTTTCAAAAACCCTATTTTTCCTTTTAGGCCACCTTGGGATGGATCAACCTACTATCTTACAATTAATGCTTGGAAAAATTTTTGTAATTTGGAATTTGATATCCCACAAGGCTTGTATCAACTTTATCTTCTAATCCATGTTTCACTTGGCCTCAACACTCGATTTTGGTCCTGGGCAGATTTTCTTCCTCAAAACTCCGAAAAAGGAGTCTCTCTAGGATGGCTAAACCCTCTTCTATTGTGCTTATTCCTCATGCCCTTTTTCTTTAAAAAAGACAGAAGACTAAAGCTTATTGGAATATGGTTTTTGGGTTTATTTTTTATCTGGTCACATGGGGTTCAACTAACTCGGGTTCTCTTGGGACTTAACCTTTTTGGCCTCTTCTTTGCGACAATTGTTTTAGAAAAATTAGAAGCGAAGTCCCGCCTTATGACTAATATAATTCTTACATCTTCTGTAATTTTCTTTTTTACTTACCATATTGCCTACACTGTGAAAAAGTATCCAACGAATCCTTTTAACCTCCTTACTAAAACAGGAATTATCGAAAATAATCGAAAGACTGTTGAACTCGCTCTTCCGCATCAGATTACTCCCAAAACTTCTAGAGAGTTTTTAACTAATGAAGACTTTAAGTGGTTAATAAGTTTTTTTGAAGATAAATTTTCTCAACATAAGTCCATGCTTCTTGCAGGTTTTGAAGCGCCGAGCATTGAAACTTTCGCTCATACATTTTTCCGAAGAACCTATGTCAATGTTGTCCTCGGTGACACTTTAAATAAAACTCTCACTTTTTCAATTAGAGACACTATCCCTTACTTTGAAAAGAAGAAAAGAAAAAAAATCACTGGGCAAGACTTCGATTGTCTCCTTGTAAAAAGTGATTTCACGATTAACGATATTGAAAAATTTAAATTTCTACATACTCTTTCTTTGGGTCACAAATTTTACTGTAAAAAAGGAGAACGAAAATGAAGCTTCTACTTTTAGGAGATTCTCTAGGTTATCCCCGTCCGGACAGGAGTATACTTGATGAACAAACTTGGAATCATTTAATTACAAAAATCCTCAAAAAAAATAAACCTGACTTAGATGTTTTCTGCTATTTCACAGGAGGGGCCCATTCCAAGGAATTGCTATCCATGAGAATTGGTGGTTATTTAGCAGCTTATGATCCCGACATAGTAGTGCTTCAAGTTGGAATAGTTGATTGTGCCTCTAGAGCGATGAGCGAAAACATGCTCAAAGTTGTTTCTGTAATTCCCTTCATAAGCAGACTAGTTCGAATGGTTATTAAAAAGTTTCATCGACAACTTTTATCAATTCGAAATGTTCACTACGTATACCCTAACGAGTTTCGAACAAACCTTGTAAAGCTGAAAGAATCATTTTCTCCCGCGAAATTTATTGTCATCCCAATAGCTCCAGTCACAGAAGAATACATTGAGTTCATGCCAAGAGTTGGAGAAAACGTAGAAAAATATAATAGGATTTTAGAGGAAGTATTTGGAGATTCATTTTTGAAAGAGCTTTATAAGAATTTTCCAGCTAAAGATATCGTTCTCGAAGATCACCATCACTTAAGTATACTTGGGCATCAGCTCGTTAGCAAATCAGTAAAACATTTTTTAGAATCAAGAAACTATTTACCATAAAATTTCTCATAAGATTCAATATAGGCCGATGCTATTTTTTCCATTTCTCTTTTTGGATTCTCTGCTTTAGGAATTAACTCCCTGAAAAACATCGGTGTAATTAGACCTTTATAGGAACATTGACGCATTGTCTCTGCATAGCGATCAACCTGCTTATCATCAGGAGAAAATCCTTTCTTTATTGATTCAATAGCTTTTTCAAGATCTTGATAACTATAAACATTAAAGACTCCATGACAGGAACTGTACCACATGGCCCCAAAAAGAATCGAAGGTTTTCCTCTCACTATCGCCTCCCATCCAACACTTCCTCCAGTAGTCGCTGCAGCAATAGATTTATCTATGAGCAAATAATGGTTTTCTGAACTTTTAAGGGGAATCACCTGAGAATAGGTTTTTAAGCGATCATAAAATTCTTTATTTCTTCCGAGTGCCCCTTTATCAATTTCATTAAAAGTACCTGGATGTTCTTTATAGTAAATGACCCAATTTTTAGGAATCACCTTAGACAAGTTGTCTAAAATTATAAAGACATCCTCATATAGACCAGTAATCAAATTACTAAAGGCCTCAGGTTGATAAGGAGCTGCAAAGTAAATAAACTTTTTATTAAAGTCCACTTCGCTACACATCGATTCATAATACTTTTTAATGGAAATATTTTTTAACCTTAGATTTTCTCTAAAAAGGAAGTGCTCCCAAATTCTCATCTGAGAATTTTTGTTCCCCCAAGGCTTTTTATTTTTTTTAAAGGCAGTATTGGAATATCCCCAAGTTCTCCCTAAAAGAGTTGCTAATAACATCCTAAAATAACTCATATATCTTATAAGAGGTTTTTTCTTACTGTAGATTTTAAAATATCGAGTAATATGTTTAGGTTTTTCTACTCTAGAAGACCTCATCTTATCTAAATATTCTTTAACTTCTTCTGAAACTAAAAGTTCCTCTGAAGATAAATACAACTTTTTAAATGGTAAAGAGAGATCCTCTAATGAATAATTGAAATTAAAATAATCACTATCTATTCTCGGAACGGTATCTAAAAAGATGACAGGGATATCATGAATATGTTTCGCAATTAAATAAAGGGCATAGTCTGAGGCAAGATGAGGCCAATTATTAACTACAAAAAGATCTGGTTTGTAAGTGTTAATGACAGTATTCCAGTATTTTAGAATATCGTAATAATAGGTTCTTCTTTGATAAAAACTAAAGTTAAATCCATTTGAATCTTCTAACCAGTTCAAATAATTTAGCTCAAACTTTGATAATTTATGAATGATATTCGCATCTATTGGGTAAACCTCAGAAAAATGAGAATAGTCAAAATACCCTTTTCTCAATTTTTCCATGTCACAAAAAAGAGCATTTGGATATTTTTCATTAAAGTATTCGCGACTATCTTCGGTTGTATGAAAAAGGATAGGCTCCCAGTTATTTTTTTCCTTTAAACAATCAACTATAAATCTTGTTTCGTTTTTATAAAAATCTGAATACATCACTCTTTTTGACGTCATCTTTTATTCTCCAAAATATATTTGATCTTCTCAATACTTTCATGTGGAAGAACACACTCTCTCCCTCCAGGAGGGATAGAACTATAAACCTTTTTTCCAAGCTCTAAAGCCACCACCATGGCCATCGATTCACATCCAACAACTGAGGAACATTTTGTTATCTCATGAATAAGAGGTTTCCCATCACTTAACGAAATATTTTCCATTCTCTTTTCTTTTAACCAATCATATTTATCTTGCGGTTCTGAGGGGTGAGGCCGAATTATAATTTTTTTATCCAACATTCCTAAGTTTTCAAGATTATCAAGAAAGTAATTGAGGGCCTCTATTTCAGTGTATCCCCACTTTCGAGGGTTTCCATATCTCAACTTAGCATGCTCACTAATGGGCTCGCACACATAAAGTATTTGAGAGGGATTGGGTTGAATACACAGCTCTCTGGCCTCATTTTTTAGAACTTCAAAATATTTATTGGCTACTATTTTAACAGGAACAGAGGGAAAAATGGTTTTTATAAGACTCAAGGCCATTTCATCAACAACCCAAATTTCATCAGGAGCGATCGTTTCATTTTCTCTTTGAAACCTATCCTCAAAATAAATCCAGTGATCCAGAACCACGATGGTCTTTATATTTTTTTCTTTGCCGGCCTTTATACCATTAAAGCAGAGATCTGACTGCCAACTGGTACTGCTAATGAGAATATCGATGTCCAGCAAATCTCCTAAAAACTCCGCCAGTTCAAACTTTGGAAAATATTTTAGGAAAACACTTATTGCAGGACCAGAAACAAAAAATTTTTTAGGATTAGGTAGATCCTTAATCAGGTTGGCTAATAGTTCAGCACCACCAGCATCAAATGAGAAGATTCCAAGGGTATCCGAGCTAGAGATTTTCATTTCTCAACTTATCCATTTGCGACCAAACTTTTTCAAAAGCTTTTATCACTTGTTTTAAATCTTCATTCGAAAGATCAAATAAACAAAGAAGGAAGCTTAAAAAGGTCTTATCGTGAAGTTCTTCTGCCACTGGACAAATCCCTTTGTCATAAGATACATCTCGCTTACAAATTTCAGACTTCCATGGAAATCCTCTAGACCCATAAGCGACTTTCTTTTGATACATGGGTAGTAGATGTAGATTAGCATAACCTTCTGCTAATCCCTGAATCCCCTCTGCATCTAAAGCTTCTTTAATACGAGATCGAGATACTCCTAATTTATCAACATCTAAAACAAAGGGATAAACATAGTAAGAATGAGTACAATCTTTTTGGGCCAGAGGGACTTGAATTCCCTCAAGTTTACTTAAGCTATTGTTTAAAGTTTCAGCAATTTCTTGCCTTCTCGAAATTATTCCTTCTAATTTTTTTAGCTGCTCAACACCAATAGCACATTCAATTTCTCCAAGACGAAAGTTATAGCCAAGCATATTTGCCAAATCAGTTTCACCCTTA
>JABGXW010000029.1 GCA_018675575.1 Bacteriovoracaceae bacterium
GATCAGATTTGCCTTTAGAGCGATTAGAGTAATTTTTCTCGGACTTATAGTATGGGATTAAGTCCTAAGACAAGTAAGCTTATCACTTTACTTGAATCGAAAATATTTTTTAATGATGCTGGTGGAATATATGCATGGATAGATGGGCAAACAAAAAAAGCTTCATTTCAATATAGTGAAATATCTGGTTATTTCCTTTCTCTTACATCTTTTCTAAAGGAACATGACAAAATTTCCAAAGATTCAATCATCTTTAGACAAGCATCTCAGACTGTTGAATGGTTGCTTAACATGAGAATAGAGAATCAAATTTCTTTCATCGACAGGATTACAGAAGATGAGGAAGGTAAAGTAACATACTTCTTTGATGATTTTATCATAAGCAACGGACTTTTAAATTTTTCTATCGTTTCTAGTAATCAAGAATTAAAAGAACTTGCCTTAAATCTTATCGATAATCAATTTCAGTATTGGAAATCATCTACAAGCTTCAATTCAATGAAGGACTTAGGCGGAATAGTTTTAGATCACCAAGAATCTTGGTCAACAGTATTTGGACCTCATCACCTTAAGTTTTTAGTACCATTGATTAATGCTTTTAAGATCTCAAAGGATAAAAAATTTTTATCTCATGCTAATGAGTTAATTGAAAAAACTTTTAATTCATTTTTAAAGGACAGCGTCCTTTACTCCCAAGAAAACTCTATTCACATTCATTCTTTACTTTATGCTCTTGAGGGACTTTGCTCTTATTCACAAGAAATTCGTGATGAAAAAATCATAAGTATTATTTCTGCAAATTTTTCCATGATTCAAGAATATTCAAAAGATCATCTCATTCCACGTTTTATTATAAATAACAAAGCTAATCTAAATGAGAGGATGGACGTCTATTTTCAATTTTTAAGATTAGATATAATATTAACGTCTCTTAATATCTCTAAAACTAAATCCAATCACAAGACGCTGCTATCTCATTGTGAGAATTTTTTCAAAGAAAATCATTTTGTTTTTGGAAAAGAGAGTAATGGAACGCCCATCTCAGATAATACCTCGTGGATTAATTTTATTGCACTCCAGTATTATGTTTTGAGTGAGACGAAAACTCCCTACTCTTTGAGTAATCTCATATAAATGAAAGCATTATTCATTAATCCCCCAGCCTTAAATTTAGAAAAACAAACCAGAGAGGGACGTTGTACTCAATCAAGTTCTTTCTGGTCTCTTACTTATCCTCCGTTGTCGTTAGCACAAATCGCAGCTGAAATATCTGACCTCACTGCAGAACAATATGGTTTTGATTTTTCTGTTCAAGGCGTTTCACAAGACCAAGCACTTCTGAAATTAGATAATATTCATGCTGATATTGCTGTAATATCTCTGGGCACACCTACAGTGAGAGGAGATCTACTTTTTTGCAAAAAGTTAAAAATGTATAAGCCCTCTATAAAAATCATCCTGATAGGAACCCACTCCTCATTTTATTCAAAAGAAATACTAGAATTACATCCTGAAATAGATTTCGTTATTCATGGAGAGCCAGAACGTCCAATTATTGAATTAGTTAAATCTATTTTAAGACCTCAGATCGATCAAGAAACAATTAAAGGTATTTCATATATTCACAATAATGAATTATATGAAAACAAAGAACTTCACTTAAATACAAATCTGAGCCAGTCAAAAATCCCTCGATGGGATTTGTTCGATTTGAATAATTATAGGTTACCCCTCAGAGGAAGAAAATTTCTATTAATTTCACCTCAACGAGGTTGTCCATGGAAATGTTCTTTCTGTACTGCTCCATTATATTCAGGTCAATCTATTAGAACGAGAACTATCGACAGTATCATTTCAGAAATAAAATATTTAAAGGCCACATATAATATAAGCGATTTTCTTTTTTGGTC
This sequence comes from Bacteriovoracaceae bacterium, assembly GCA_018675575.1. Taxonomy (GTDB): domain Bacteria; phylum Bdellovibrionota; class Bacteriovoracia; order Bacteriovoracales; family Bacteriovoracaceae; genus M0603. The sequence continues at coordinate 1,911 of JABGXW010000029.1, forward strand.
AGATACTTTTACCGCTAATAAACAATTTGTCCTTGAATTATGTGAACAACTTATTCCCTTGAATATTAATTGGGTTTCTAATTCACGAATTGACACAATTGATCAAGAGCTAGCTCATAAGATGTATTTGTCCGGATGCTGGATTCTCACATTTGGTATTGAATCAAATAACGATAAAACGTTATTAGAAATTAAAAAGGGATTCACTCACAAAGAAATCGAAAAAGGATTTAATGCTGTAAAAAGTAGCAACATTCTAACTATTGCCCACATTATAGCTGGTCTTCCAGGCGAGTCTCCAAGAGACTTTATAAATAGCTATAAGGTCTTATCGCAGATGGGATTTGATTTTATCCAACCCTATTTAGCCTCTCCTTTTCCTGGAACTGCTCTCTTCAGACAACTAAAATCATCTCGAAAGGAAATTGATGTCTACGAGGAATACTCTCAAGAAAAAACACATACCCAGAACATAGAATGGCAGAAGACTTTCAATAATATTAAATTAAAATGTTTTTTTCGAGTTAAAAGTATTGTTTTTCTAATCCTGTGCGCTGTAAAATCATCCTATGTGTTTAGAAGAAATAAAAACTACTAATATCCTTCAATCTAACAATTCTTTTCTGGATGATTCCAACCACTACCTAGTAGTCGATGATTTTCTAGATAATGATCTAGCGAAACACATTCAGATTGAAATTGAATCTTTAGATGAAGATACCTTACGTGTGTATGAACATTTCAATGCAAAGGTTAGAAGTAGTATAGGTCGGACAGATCTTCCTAAAAAAACAATTCAATTAATAGATTATCTGCAAGATGATATTTTTCTCGACCAACTTCGGAAACTAACCGGAGAGGACCAGCTATGCCCAGATAAGAATCTGGCCCAAGGTGGTATCCTCCGTTACATAAAAGGTGATTTTGTTAACCTTCACACTGATAATCTTACACATCCACAAGATTTTAAGCAAAGAACTCTCATTACATTACTCATTTACTTTAATGATGACTGGAAAGATGAATACAATGGAATCTTAGAAATAGTAAACCCCGAAAATAAAAACATGCTGACGAGTATTTCTCCCAATTTTAACCGTTTAGTTATTTTAAAAACTAATAGTAGTCTTATTCATGGAATCCCTTCTCCTCTTGCTTGTCCTGAAGATAAGAACAGGAAGGCCATTGTTTTATGGTATTACACTACTAGTGAACACGTTAAGTTTCATCCCACGAAATATTACTATAAGCCTGAAGATACTATTTTAAAAAAATCAAAAGTCATAATTGGTAATAACCTCTTAAGAATTTATTATGTGTTGAAAAAAGTATTTGGTGATTGGGATCCATTTTTTACAAAAGTAATGAGATACTTTTCCAGTAAGTAATTACCAAATTTCACTTTTTGATTATACCCAATAATGAAAATGTTCTTCCTGTGGCAAACCCTATAAAAGAAGTCATTCCAATTGTATTGGCCACAACTATTGAATATAAAAAAAACAAAAATCCCTTTGCTTTATATCCATTCATATAAAATTTTCGATGGAAGAATATCTTAAAAAGAAGAAAAAGAATCGAAATGGCTATAAATATATGATCTACTATAATCATACATGTTGAAATAAATAACAATACAGAAATCGAGTAACCGATAATTCTAACAAGAGAATAGAAAGAGTGTTCTCCTAGTGGCCAATTCAATCGTCCAACTTGGTAGGCCCTTTTTAAATAGGCCCTGTGAATCATATTGGTATTCATATAATGATGTTTAAAATTTATTTCAAGGTCATGGTACATTGTGTATTTTTTAGGAATTCTAAAACAAATCTCAATATCTTCAACATCTGCACCTTTAAAAGATTCATCAAATCCCTTACTTGCTTCAAAGGCCTCACGAGTTATGGAGCCACAAGTCGTTGACCAAAAATTAACTTCTCCAGTAGCAATACCTTGTGAATAAAGCATTTCTTGGATTGATAGAACACGAAAAGTTCCTATGTAATTATCAGGGGTTGGATTTAATATTTCATATCCTTCGATAGTATGTATTTTCAATTTTGAAAACCTATCCATCATCAGGCTTAAAGTATTTGGCATGAGTTCTATATCAGCATCGCAAAATAAAAAGTAGTCATTAGCTGCAACTTTTGCTCCTTCATTTCTTGCTTTTGCAGCACCAGATTGTTTATCTAATCTTAAGTATTTAAATCCATATCTATCAACAAGTGGTTTCACATTATCCGTTGAAAAGTCATCTACAATTATTACTTCAACATTTTTGTAATCACTCTTTTTAATTGATTTAAATAAACGCTCGACGATATAATTCATATTATAAATCGCAACAATTATTGAAATACCTGCGGGACTATCTGTATCGGTTTTTTCTTCTGTTATCATTTTCTAATTACCATTCAGTTTTTCATGGGAATCAAATTCTCTAAAGTAATTTTTAATTTCATGATCATTACTTGGAAAAAATTTAATCTCATCTTTTATATCAGCCGTCATTTTTCTTCTCAATTTTAGATATCGCTTCAATTCTTTATCTGATTCTCTTTCAGACAAGAATAAAATCCTTTCTTCAACACTTCCGACGTTTTCATAAAACGTAGAATAGAGAGGGCCTTCACCAACAAGTGCATTTCGATAATAACCCTCATGTTTATATTGAGCTATATTCTTTTTGTTATTTAAAAGACTCGATAAAGTAAATACAAAATACATCATAAAAAGAAGCGGTGTCATCAGATACATAAGCTTTTTATAGTTATTTATTTTTTTTGATATTAAATAAAATCCTCCTATGAAAAATAAAATCGAAGGAATAATGAAATTTGACAACTTAATCGAAAAATCTTCAATGTTGAAGATTGAAAATCTCACATGGTCGATAAAAGAAGAGTCTTCTATTATCTTCTCCCAATAAAAGCTCGGGACATGGTTAAAAGGTATTTGTTCAAATATTTTTTCTTCCTGTCCATAATAGACGAACATAAGTGCCGAGTTCCATAAAGTCATCATGGTAAGGATTGAAACACTGACCCATGTTAAGGCCCTGTTTCCTTTTAAGTAATTGCTATAAAACCATAGAAAAATGAAAGCGACCCATGGTAATTCAGGAATAAGTTGTCTCCCTCCGAACACACCCGAACCATGAGTATAGGTCATTCCAAAAACAACTAATTTTACAAGTATTCCTATCGTTAAAAATGTCCAGGGAGACTGAACAATAAAGTTTTTCTTTTTCCACAGTAGGAAACTAAAAAATAATGGAAAAATCAAAATAGGTGAATTAAAAAATACCCCATGATAACTTGAGAAATAAGTGTCCCAGAACACATTCAGGTTTATGAAAAATATTGATCCATACCCGTAAGAGAAGCTTCCTAAAATCGTTATTATATTTAGATACTGAAGGGCGAAGATGAAAATCCATCCACAGCAGAAGGCGAGCAAATATTTCAGGTATACTATTTTTTTGTTTTTAAAAATATGCTCATATATAAAGTCTCCCATTATGAATAAGTAAAATATTGAATCCACTTTAATTGTAAAAGCAAGAGAATGAAAAGCCCCCAGAAGTATCCAGTCGATTATATTCTTCTCATTTCGAATTCTCAAATAAAAGAAAACAAAACAAATATTCATAAATAAAGCATTGATCGTGCCATTACCTGGTTCAAAGATAGTATAATAACCAAGCGGTGTTCCAAAAAATATTAACAAGAGAGTTATAATAATAGGTAATGAGCCCATCTCTTTAAAATGGTTTTTAAAAAAATTAAATATCATAAGAAATGACAAGGTCACTAATAAACATGTGCAAGCCACCATTGCCATATGTGTAAGATGTTTCTTTGTATCGACTTTATTAATCAAGGCTTTTAACGTCTTACTATCGCTCCCATATACTTCAGGTGAATAAGTCATTTTAGGCAAATCCCAATAATTTGCCAGTTTCAATCCATAGAAATAAAAAGGGGCCCACAATATAGAGCTCCCGTGAGAATGAAAATTTGGATAGTGATATGTAGAGGTCACAGCTTTTTTTTGTAATGGGGAAAACATTTCATCGACGATATTATAATCACCATCTTCTACAATACTTTCTGTATAGGATGGATAAACTCCATATTCAACATGATTATAAAATGATTTCGAAAAGACGAATAGAACAAGAAATATAATTAAACCTGATAATGAAAATCTTAACAATTTTGAGGATGCTGGATTTATGTTTTTTGGGGTCATAATCAAATAATACACTCAGTCTTTCTAAGTTTTAATTATATCATATATTCTAATTATTTGTATTTCTCTAGACTAATTTGTCATCATTACTGATAATATTAGAAATAGAATATTTTAAAAAGTACGTATTATGATTAGCAATTTCTTAAAAATTTTTGGATATGGACCGCGTTATTTGATTTTCACGGTGACTTCCCGATGTAATGCCTTTTGTGATTTTTGCTGGAATTGGGAAAATGTTTTAGATGCTGGAAGGTTTGCCCAAGCTAACGATAAAATTGCTCGTAATGAATTGTCTTTAGAAGAAATCTCTACTCTTGCCGACTCTTTTCCCGCATTATTAAGCGTTAATTTATGTGGCGGAGAGCCTTTTTTAAGAAATGACTTAGTCGATATTGTTTCAATCTTTCATAATAAAACAAAAACTAAACACTTATCAATATCAACGAACGGTTTCTTAACCGAAAGGATTATTGAATATACCACCAAAATCCTTATTAATAACCCGAAATTGAATTTACGTTTATTTATCTCTATCGATGGGCCCAAAAAAGAACATGAACAATCAAGAAAAGTAAAAGGCGGTTTTGACATGCTTCTTAATACTGCTCGACTTCTTCATGATATGAGTAAGTCTCATGACAATTTACTCTTAGCTTGTAATATTAATTTTAATTCCAATACTCAACACTATATTTCCGATTTTTTGGACGAGGTAATTGACTTACATTATTTCACAGACATAAATATTGATTTGATCAGAGGCAATCCGTTTAAAAAGGACTTGCTAAATGTAGATTTAAGTTTATTTATTAAGCTTAAAAACAAATTAAAGACTCATCAGGAAAACTCAAAAGACACTCCTTCTTCTTTATATTTAGCCCTAGGTGACCTTGGGTCTGAAATTACAATAAAATGTGCTCAATCAGAAAAAAGAGAGTTTTCCTGTCATGGTGGTAGCAAAATGATCGTGATGGATGATTTAGGAAATATATGGCCATGTGAACTTTTGATGAATAAGGTCATGGGAAATGTCAGAGACTTTAATTATAATATCAAAAAGCTACTCCACTCTAGTCAGGCGAAGGAAATTACAAAGTTTGTAAATGAGAAGAAGTGCCATTGTACCTGGGAGTGCGCGATCAATGCTGGAATTGTATTTAACCCTTTCTATTATCCAATTGTTTTATATAAAACCATTTTGAAAATGTTAAAGTAATTGATCATTTATTTTGACACCGAAGTATAGACATAAGTTTTTTGCAATTAGAAAGATTTCATCTTTATCTAAATAATAGTGGAGGGGAATATAAAACGTACTCTTAATTAATTCTTCAGCATGAGGAGTGCTTGAGTCATCAAATCCTTCCATGCTAGATAGACAAGGCAAATTAGATTTTGCAACATCAATTCCTTTAGAATACATCATCCTTACAAACTCGTCCTCCCTTTCCATTATCTTTATGGGAAACTTCCAAAAAACATGTTTAGATTCTTTGTTAAAAGAAGCTTTATTTCGTTCAGGAATATTGCATATTAATGAATTAAAATAAATTGCATTTGTTATTCTTTTTTCTTCAATCGACGTAAATCCAGAGATTCTTGTTAAGCCGATTGACGCTTGCAAATCTGAGTATTTATAAAGGAGGGTATCGGGAATTTTATTATATATAATATTACTACCTCCCCCAAAGAGTCCTTTGAAAATAATCACTCTACCTAACTTTAGACCCCCTCCTCGGGTTAAATCTTGAATCGCCTGATCTCCAATTATTTTTTTAAAAAGTGATAGCACCGGGTGGGCAAAGCATGTAAAAAAGATTCTATTTAAGAGGAAAGATGCAATTAAATCTTCAATGATAAACTTAAATATATAATTGGTTTTCAATGGCCTTAATTCTCTTTTTGCCATATTGGTTATTTCATCAATCATTGATCTTGATTGGGACACAACAATTCCTCCCATATGCGTGTGGATGACTTTTAAATCACACAAAGAAATTATTGATAATTCACTAAACTCTTCAATCTTTTTTCCTGCATATTCTGCACCTACATTTTGTGTACAGTCTTGTATGAGAATTAAATTATGATCTTTCGCAAATGAAGTTATTTTTTCCATCTCCGGGACAATTCCATTAAGATGAGTGACAAATAAGAATTTAGAATCTTTTGTCATCTTTTTTTCAACATCTTCTAGATCTAAAGAATAATTATAAAAATCAATATCGACAAAAATTTCCTTCAACCCAAGAGATCTGATGACGTTAACCATGTCAGGTAAATTTATTGCGGTCATGAGAACTTCATCACCTTTTGAAAAATTATAACAGCGTAAACTGTAGTACAAAGCTATTCTAGCGTGGGGCATGCTGGTTATATATTTATGACCCAATAACTCTGAAAGAGCCGAAGTAAATTCATCAACTTTTTTATATTGATGATGCTTACCTCTCAAAACATTGATTAATGAAGTGAGCGATTGAAATAAGTTCATGTAGTAGACTGCACGGGGAATTTTCAACTAAGCTCATCTCCTCAATTTTTATGACTTACCCTATTCTACTTCCAAACCGTTGTTCTGGGTATGGGATTATGATAAAATTATTAAAGTTTTCCTTTTAACTCTTTACTAGATTTGAAGATATATGATCCCAACTCTTTACCTAAAACTTCTTTTTAGAATTCTATTGGCCCCCCCCCCATTTATGACACTCTTAAATGTCATCAAGTTCAAAATAGCTTGGATCTTTAAACAAAACCTCCTTAATTTTAGTCCCATGTCTGTTGTTCTTTACAGCACAATGAGATGTAACTTCAGATGTGATTTTTGTCATTCAATGGATGTTTTAAGTACCGATCATAAAGGCGATCTCACTTTAGAGCAATTTAAATCAATTCTCAGCGGTAAACTATGTAAGCATGCACTTAGAATTGGTTTTCTTGGTGGAGAACCTTTTTTAAATAATAATATTTTTGAGATGCTTAAGCTCTGTCGAGAGCAAAGAAAAATCACAACAGCTTTAACAAATGCGGCCATTTTAAAAGGGGAAGTTCTAGAAAAACTATTACTTAACCCTCCCGATGTTTTAGGTATTAGCCTTTATGACAATAACGAAAATGATGTCATCTCATTAGTAAAAAATATTCAAGGCAAAATAATTTATTGGGTACAAATGACTGTTGACACTGAAAATATGAAGAGACTAGAAGAGAAAATCGCCCTCATGGCCGATGCAGGGATTACACATTTTAAAATTGGTAATTATCACCCGGTCACAACTAATAAATACCATCTCGCCATTTATGAAGATAATATTGAATATAAAAAAATTGAATCAATGTTAAAAAATAAATTCAAGAACAAAGTTTTAATAAGCTGGCCACCACTTTTAAAAAAGAATCCATCCAAAAAGAAATGTACAATGCCCTTTAGTTTTATTCATGTAGATAACAAGGGTGCTATTGGAGCTTGTTGCATGCGATCTCCAAACCACGTAAAGTACGGAAACATAAATGATAAAGATGCGTGGAATAATTCCTATTTTCAAAAACTAAGAACTAATATGCGAGACAATACGGCCGAATCACTTAGTGAGTGTGCTCATTGCGACTCTCTTCACTGTGACCTCTACGGTATTTAATTCATAAAAAATGATCGATGCTTCACACCTTTAGTAAAAGACAAACTAGCTTTGTTTTGAATTTTCTTATTCCAACAACTTCTTCAATAATCGTCCGTCGGTATTCTGTTCACAAGCCTTTCCTTTGCTGTGTACATAAATGAAGGTAAATACATATTACCCCGAATCCCCTCGCGCAGCTATACTTTAAAGCCGTAAGTAAAATTCATTTTTTCTTTTTTTCCACATTCTCAATGTTAAGAACACCATTGTAAAAGTGATACAAGAACTTTTTAGAATTAGAATCAAAAACGATTCATCTATTTCTAGAAAACAGTATCGGAAAGGGGTTAGCAATACGTAAATAGGATTAATATCTACGATTATTTTATAAGGGTCTGGAATAAAACTTCTGGGATAAAAAATTGGTGTTAGAAAAAATAAAATATTTAATATAAATGACGAGAGATATCGAATGTCTCTGTAAAATATATTTAAGATGGAAAGAATTATCACCAGGGAGGAAACACTCACAATTATGTTCAAAAAAGCGAATGGAATAAGAAGTAATTTCCAGCTGTATGCTCCGGTACTTATCAGCCATGGAACAAGTACAACGAAAAACACAATAGTAAAATTGAATATATTGTCTAACACCTGTGCCAGCACTAAATTAAATGGAGATAAATTTATTCCTTTAAGCAATTCCCTCGATGCATCAATTACCGGAGTGCACATTTCGACCGAAGAGGTAAAAAAGATCCAAGGCAATAATCCTGTTATTAGAAAGAGATGATAATTAGGTACATCTAGCCTAAGGAAATTTTTAAAAACAAAAGATTGAATCATAAATAATATAAGTGGATTTAAAACTACCCACAAAAATCCAGCAAAAGTTTTTCTATACCTTGCTTTCATATTTCCGAGTGCTAATTGGTAAATAATTTTAATGTCTAGCATAATTTATAATATCAAAAAATTGAAATATTGCTACAAATCATTTTTATTTTTAAAAAAAGAGATGCATTTTTGTCTGAGACAATTCCAAGTAAATGCTGATTATTATTTTTCAAATCAAATTCATTCCTATATTTCAATGATTTTGTCAGAAAAAAATCTTCATTTTCACTATCGCTTGACCAAAAAAAGTGACACAGTAATATCCCGTTACTCCAAAAAACGACTGTATCAAAAATTTTTAGATTTTTGACATTTTCATATTTTATCTCTACTTTCTCCCCGACTTTTATAAACGGAGTCATCGAATCAGAAACAACCCTTAGAATATAATGATCCTTATCATTTTTTAATTTTTGTTGAATGAAATGGAATTCTTGCTTCGTAATTTTCATAATTCTTTTAAATCTTCAAGCAAAAAGTTATAATATCTTATCAGGTCAGACTTTAAATTAATATTTATTTTTAAAGTATCTATTGTTTTTATGCATCTATACAAGTGAGGATCTATTTGACTTTTATCTAAATCTAAACTCTGAGTGTAAAGTCCCCATAGTTCCCATTTCATATGTTGATAGACTATTTGATGGGTGTTATTCCCATATTTTTGTAAGCTCAATAATTGACTCTCGAAGTTAATAGCACTGAGGCCATCAGCAATCCATTTTACTGGGGAACAAATTAATAAAAGTTCTTTATTATTATCCATGGTTTTTTGATTGAAGATTTCTAAAAGTATTTCGGCCATGGAAATAGTACCAACACGACGAGTATTCAGAGAGATTAATTTAATTAAATCTAATGCGCTATCACCATCTACAACTTTTTCTTTTATATTTACACTATATAAATGTTCATTCCATTTCTTTAATCTTGAATTAAAGTTTTTTTTTAGATTTATTAAGTCAGATTCAAACATTTTTATCAGAAAGACCTCTTTATCATATGTTTCAATTTTATTTGTCGACACTATTTTAAAGAAGAATGGATCTCTTATGGCTTCATAATAATTTATACATTTAAAATATTTTCTGAAACTTTTATTTAAAAAAATAACCTCTCCCAACATAGGAAAAAAACATCTAATCAAATTAACTCTACTTTGTAGTTTAAGTTGATTCAATTTAGTAATCTTCGAGCTGGTGAATATCGTTAAATCTATATCGGAGACAGAAAAAGATATATTATTAAAATACAGACTATTTCGATACCAGACTTTAGTATCGGAGTCAGCGATGAGGAGTTTTAATGCCAAAAATAAAAACTTATAACTATAGTTTGCAACATTCAAAGGAACAATACTGGAAAGTAAAAAACGATTATTCTTAGATAAGATCATTTAGCTCTGTTTTAATAATATAATCGGTTAACTCCTCAAAGCTTTTTGTGCAAAATGGCGGATTCTTGTCAGAAGCATCAAAGTACAATTCAGTAGTAGGTAGCATTTTTTGGTATGCCATATTTAGAAAGTTACTTATTTCCACATTTTCCTTTTCCCAATGTTTTTTATGACCATCCATTAATTGTATTCCGTGAAACTTCGATAATTGAAAAGAACTTTCATCTCTAATGTTTCTGTTCTTTACAGTTCTAAGAGGGGTTGCTCCCCTGGTAAACATAAAATGTAATATGTAAGAATCAGCATATAAGTAGTTATTATCATTAAAGTCATAATACATATATTCATTGATAGTTGAAATATTCATCACCGTAGACCAATTAACAAAAGATACTTCATTAATTTTTAGATCTTGGAATGCATTGCTTAAGGATCTGATGAAGTTGAATGAATGACCAGTAAAGTGCGCTTCATCGTAATCCCTATTGTCTGAATCCAAAACGAGGCACTCAACTTTCTGTGGTAGATTCACAACCCCATTGAGTAATGATTTAAAACTATTTACTTCTTCTAAAGTACAATGGAGTTTATCTATTGTAATTATCAATAACATTTTATTTGGATTTTGTTTTACTGTGGGTGGTTCAAAATAGTGTTCATAAAAGTTAATTTGATCTATCCAAGATGCAGGCACCAATCTGCTAAGAGAAGAGTGAACAAGCATCTTTGTTTTACATCCATTTGGTGCCGGGTTTTCAAAAAAAAATCTATGTACGCCAAGGGCCCCATCCCTTACCTGTATTGACTTAAATTGATTTAATTCCGAGACGTTATTAAACAAATGTAAGTATCCTGGGCACAGTGGAGAATAGTAAAGGGTTTCATGTAAAGACAATCTTTTTGTCATCTTCTCTTTTACTAATCCTATTCGTTCGCTAACGACAAGAGAATTAAAAGATAAATGTTCGCTTCTATTTCTTATAAATTCAGTTATCATTTAACTTCTCTCTTGCACTTAAATACGACTTATAAATTTTATGATAAAAAGGACTATAGCTATCAGAAAGAAAAGGTTTATCTGCTCTATCCCGTATTAAGTTTGCGAGGGCAAAAAAGTCTTCGGTAAAACCAATAAATTTCTCAGGTTTGTTTTTAAACAATTGTCCCAAGTCTTCTGTTATTTTAGAAATCGATAAATTGCTATGTGCCAATCTTTCAATTTCATTTACTTTCTCTTTTTTTATGTTTTTTGCAGAGAACTCAAACATTCTCTTTTGTGAAATATTTTCCAAAGGTTTCATTCTGCCGTCATTTTCGACTATGGGTACAGAACCACTAAATAGTCGAAACATTGCAAGAAAAGATTTGAATCCCCCCCAATCCGACAGTAGCAATGGAAGTCCACAGCAAGCGGCCTCAGCAGGCGCCATTCCAAAATCTTCGTCATTGTGAGCAGCCAAGCTAACATAACAATCCGATAGGTTATAATAGCTCTTCAGCTCTTTTTGAGACAAGTTTCCAATGTATATAATATCATCATTTTTACTTACTAATTCGTTGAATTTATATGAATAAGATTCACTAACATAATGCCTACCCAAATACGAAACTCCAATATTATCAAAGGGCCCGGCTATTATTAACTTAGACTTCAAATTAAAGGAAGATTTAAATTTATTAAATAATTCTATTAACTCAAGTACATTTTTTTGCCGGGAGATTCTACCAGTGTATAAGAATAAAAAATCTTCCTCAGATATTTTATGTTTCTTTTTAAGAGCTTCATTCTTTTCTGTTGAGACTTTAAAAAAATCTGTATCAATTGGGAAAGGGACCCAGGAAACAACATCTTTACCATTTAAAATCATTCTAGCTACAAATTCAGATTGCTCTTTTGAGGCGCAAATAATTTTCACCTTATGTCTTTTGAGTGCTTCAGAGCATTGACTCCAGCTTGGTGAATTTAAAGTAAAATCACCATATAAATGAATAATGATTTCAGATTTCAATAATTTTGGATAGAGGTCAAAAAAGTGAAGGAAGTGGCTTGAGCAGGGTTTGTAATCTAAAAAGATTACTTTACTGGGGTTAATCGAGGCTATTCTTTTAACTATTTTTAAACAATATGATTTAGAGACTTCACCTTTTGTTTCAATATACTCAACGTCGTGATCTATTAGAATATTTTTGTAAACTTTATGCAAGTTCTTACTAATTGAATCGCAACTTTTCCATCCATAAACTTGTTCATTTTTAATTACTACAATTTTTATTTTGTACTCCTACATTAGGATATTTTGTTAACTTCATCTAACAAGGTCATTTTTGCATATGAACAAGCCTTGTGGAAATCATTCATTGAGTTAAAAGTGGATGAGAAAGAAGTTGATTTTCTTTTATCATATTCTTTTATAAATGAAAAAAAGTCTGATCGATTTACTCTTTCTTCTCGTTCGGATGTCCCTTTTCTTATCCACTCAAATACCCTAAACATCTTTCTTATCTCATAGTCAGAGAAACCATCTTCAAAATCATCAGAACGGTTTTCTTCAATAAACTTTTCAATTTCAACTAATTTTAAAACGAGATCTTCAGTGGCAATATTTGCACGTAAATAACCAGGATCCTTTAAATACGACATATCAATTAAAACTGAAGAGTATTCTTTTTTTAATTGCAGTACATCTGCTAATAACTCTTGAAAATTCTCTATACTCAAAATATTAAACGTCACCATAAGCACAAGTTTGGTTTTGGGGCTTATTTTTAAAAAGCTATTGATGTTTTTTAAAAATATATCGTAATTTAAACCAAATCGAATATATTCAGCTTGAGCACCGTAGGTATCGACACTAGCATAGAGTTCAAATTCCCTGATGTGATTATTCTTCAAAAGTTCATCACTCAATAGGGCAAATTCGTTTATCAATTTCTGCGGCAAGGAGAGATTTGAATTGATTGAAAAAACCAAGTCATTATTTGGATTCCTTTTGAGAAAGTTAACTACGGTTCTAGTAGAAGGGCTTAAAAATGGCTCCCCTCCAGTAATTCGGAAAAACCTTAAACCCAAAAATATTTCAGGAAGCCATTTCCAAAAGGCGTTAATAAATGGATTAGCATTTTCAAACTTTCTATTTGATGAAACTAAGCGATGGCCACTATTGCTAACCGGATAAGGTCCAAATTCATTCATTTCCTTCTCTATGCTGCTACTTACTTCGGCAAAGCAATAAGCACAGGCGAGATTGCAAGTTTTATCGAACATGACTTCAAGATAAGTAGGATTTACGTCTGAATCCCAAGGCATATTAGACAACCTTGCCAGATGAGGCAAAGACCACGTATCTAATGATTTCAGGTATCTATCAGACAACATATCTGATGATAAGTCCTCTATCAGCCAACAGTACTCACATTCTTTAGGTCTAACTCCACTAAGCATCTGATTTCTTGTATATTTTTTGAAATTTGTATTATGTAATGCTGAGGGATTATTCTTAAGTTCCGTTAGGGGAATCTCATGACGGGCAGGGTGATGACAACTATGAGTAGTTCCATGCAGTAAATCTATGGTGACTTGTAGCCATTTGGCAGCACAAAAGCTAGGCGAAATGTGATTAAGAGTCTCTTTCATAAACTTATGAAATCACGTAAGGGTGCCTTCTGGGAAATAAAAAATTTACAATATCTCATAATCCTATAGAATATAATACATAGTTTTATAGTATTAGCAATACAGAAGGATAGAGTTATGTCTGATCAAAAGATAAAAAAAGAATATGATTTTGGTGGAGTTAAGTCATATTCTTTGGAAGAAATTGAGAACATCATACTGAATGACGCGGAATATCTCGATGTATTTGCGGGTTCCGATTTGAGATTTAAAGAAAATATTACGGAAATGACTCAATCGCTAGAAAAGCTACAGACACTTGAGGCCATTAAATATAATTACAAAGTTGAATATCAAGAACAAAATGGCTTCTCTTCTAAAGATCAGTTAGGACTTATTGCTCAAGAAATAAGTCAAGTTTTTCCACAAGCGGTGGCAAAAGACCGAGATGGATTTCTACGTGTTAATTATCAAGCATTGGTTCCTGCGCTTATTGAGTCGGTGCAAACTCTAAATTCAAAAATTTCAGAACTTGAGGATGAAGTTAAGAAATTAAAATCAAATTAATTTTCTAATCAGATTCAAATGACCAAAGTAATTCTACGAGCCGTTGAAATAGAAATCAATTCATATTGCAACAGAACCTGTTCATATTGTCCTAACTCGAAGTCCAAACGAAATGAATCTGGCGACATGAGAACCGATATTTTTATGCAAATTTTAAATCAATTAAAAAAGAACGACTTTAAGGGAAGGTTATCTTTTCATTTTTATGGTGAGCCACTCTTATCAAAAAATTTAAATCAATTTGTTACATATGCACATAATATTCTTCCTAATTCCAGTTTACATATTTATTCAAATGGCACACTTTTATCATTAGAAAGGTTCAGAATACTTCAAAGACTAGGAGTTGCAGAGTTTTACATTACTCAACAAGAAGAAGATCTTGAAAATGATGACTACCTCTTTAGCAAAACTTATGATGCCCTCACAATAAATGAAAAGAAATCAGTAACTTTTATTACCCATAAAAATCTAATTAAAACAAATCGTGCAGGACTTTTAAGCATAGGAGATACCAATGTCCCACTTCAAAGACCATGCTTGATACCTTTAACAAATATGTGTTTCACGGTACAAGGCAACGTTTTACCCTGTTATGAAGATTATCATCAAGTCGAAGTGATGGGTAATATTATGGAAAAAAGCCTCCATGACATTTGGGCCACAGAGAAATACACTAGCTTCAGAGAAAGGATAAAATCCGGAGATAGAAAATCATCAGACTTATGTAAAGGTTGTAATTCTAGAATTATGTTAGCTATCTAATTTCAGCATATCCATTCTTGACAAGCATTACACCTTGCAACTCTTCTAAATACCCTCGCTTGTTATCTTTATGATCGAATACTGGTAAAGGGCCATCAGGTTTTAATTCTAAATCAATATTTGATTCTCCTCGATGCATATCGCCAAGCTGTAATCTGCCTTCGATTATGTCTATCCAAGGCAGTAAGGTTATGGCCTTAATATTTACAGGAGAGATTATTTCATCAACCATTCCATATGATCTTAGGAAATATTTATAGTCTTTGTCGCCATATGAGCTAAAAATCTTAGATGAATCTTTTTGTGATCTTTTAAATAACTTATAATTACTAATGATTTTATTAACAATTTCAACATTAGGTAAATGCCCGACAAGCTTAGGTAATTGCAAAATAGAACGAGCCTTTTTACATAAGGATTCGTAAGAGTAGCAATCAGGTAAAATAGATTGTTGTTCATAAGAATACATCTTCAGAGCTTGGTGTAATTTTTCTTTAATTTGAGTTATAGATGTAAAGGGCCCAAACTCAGATTCCCGAACGGGAACTAATAAAACGCCTTCAGAGAAACTCTCACATAAATCTGCATGCCCCCCCCAATCAGATAAAACTGCGATATGTCCAAAACAAAGTGCTCTGAATGCACTCATGCCGAAGTTTTCATCTGAATGAATACTTAATGAGCAAAAAATCATTTTCTTCTTTAAGAACATCTTTTCTAATACTGATCTTTCACAAAATCCGTGTAATGTAATAGATCTGTTTTTAAGACTTTTTATTAATGTTTGAAGTTTGTTCATATAGGGACCTGATATTTTCCCTATATGTGGACTGCCTAAATTATCTTCTTTTCCATATATATCTAATTGTAATTTAGCATGTGACAACTCTCCTGAAAGTTTCGAAAAAGCATATATTAAAGAATGTAAGTTCTTCTGTTCTGAAATTCGTCCTACAAAAATAAATCTAATAACATCATCTTGAACAAAATTAATATTAGATAGGAGACTGATTTGTTTCGCTGGTAAGGAAAATGGAATGATTTCACAACGAGCCTTGTTAAATATTCCATGAAAAGTTTCCTTGTCCCTAGAACATGTAGAAATAAAAACATCATTCTTATCTAAATATGACCCTAGCCCCCAGTGGTATAGTGGCCAGCATGCAAATGTCGAAAACCCATGCAAGTGAAAAACAAATCGGAAATCGAGATTAAACTCAGTTCGTAAATATTTTATAAACTTAATACCAGAAATTGAAAATGACGTGAGTACAATATTATCTGCCACAAGAAATTTATGAGTATTTTTTTTATTGATACCTTTAACTTCTTTAAAATCAATCTCATTAAAATAATCGGTAGCTCCCCCCCACATGTATTCTAGAAGTGGAATTATCTCCTGCATAGACAACCAAGAGTCATTTTCTCTTGTGGAAATCACTACTGTCCGGCTCAACTTTTTTAGCGAATCTTCTGTTTTGTTTTTAAGATAATTAATCAATGCATTTACTTTACCATTATCAAAGGAAAAAGAAGTTGATGATAATAAAATCTGATGTAGTCGAACATTTTTTTTGATCTTTCCATCAACTGATGATAATTCCATCTTCTCAAAATCTAATTCAAAATAATCGTTTGGGTAAGTATGGTTTTTATCAAATAATATTACGAATGATTTGAGACTCTCATTATCGAGTATATCTTGACATTCTTGACTCATATGAAGAGTCAACACATCTCGACAATTAACAAATCCCTTAATGACTTTTTGATTAATTAACTGAAAATTATCTTCACTGTTTAATTTTTTAATAATAATATTTAACATTTTATTATTATCTCAAAATTTTATTCATATTGCTAATACTAGGTCGTAATGATAAAATTCCCACATGGAAAATACAGAGGATGACATTTGCGTAGTAGGAATAGGCAATGTCCTACCAGATGCAAATAATTCCAATGAATTCTGGAAAAATTTAATGAACGGACATAGTTCGATCAGAAATGCGCCGAATCATCGCTTGAACTCAGAGCTTTACTATAACGAAAAAGCCAGTGAACTTACAACATACACTAGATTAGCGGGGACAATAGATGACGAAGTACTTAAAGAGTTTGCAGCTAAAAATAAACTAAATAATAGACCCTTTCATCGACTTTTCTTAAGTACACTTATGGCAACAAGAGAAGCAATAGAGCATCTAGAAAAAACCCTTCTTAGTTCTAAAAAGACAGATATTTACATGGGAGCAATGGTGGCAGACACCTCTCTTTATAAAAAATCATTTTTAAATGAAAAGGAGTTTTATAGAAATGAACTTAAAGGTAAACAAAAGACTAATTACTATAATTTAATTGCTCAGTATTTCGATTATAATTTTGGTGAATATTCGAAAGAAGATTATGCGTATGCTTCTTATACTCTTCATATGATAAAGCATGAATTAAAGATTAATGGAGAAATCGGAATTTTTGATGCCGCCTGTGCAAGTTCTTTAGCGGCCATAGATCATGCTGTAAATAAATTAAAATCTCATGAAGCAGATCTTATAATTACAGGAGGGATGGAGGCTGATATTACACCAAAAGCATATGCAGCATTTACCTGTGTAAACGGACTCTCAAGAAGACCAGCAGCACCCTTTGACTCAACTACCGATGGGTTGAACTTAGGAGAAGGCTCTGTTGTTTTAGTTCTTCAACGATTGAAAGATGCTAAACGAAATAGAAATCACATTTACGGAATTATTAAAAGTATATCTTCTTCTAGTGATGGTAGATCTTCAAGTCTTTTTGCTCCAACGAAGAATGGCCAAGTCAGAGCATTAACAAAGGCTTACAAAAAACTAGATAAATCAAAAGTAAGGTTTATTGAATGCCACGGGACAGGTACCACATTAGGTGATCAGACAGAATTATCCTCAACAGGTTTTGTATTCGATAAGTATAAAATTCCCATAGGGTCTGTAAAATTTAACATTGGCCACACCAGAGGAGCAGCAGGCGCTGCTGGAGTGCTAAAATCACTTCTAATATTCAAAAATAGCATTGTCCCGCCCTCCCCTTACTTTAAGAATTATATCGATAAAGAAAAGAGTAACAATTTATTTATTAATAAAAAAGCTTATCAGCTTGAACCAATTTCTTCTGGTGATTTAATAGGAGTGTCTTCATTTGGTTTTGGAGGAATCAATTATCATTTAACAATAGAAGCAATAGATGATAAGTGTTTATTCAAACCTTCCGTTAAGAAAAAAATTAAAAAAATTGCAATTATTGGAAAAGAAACTTGTTCGACTGATAAAGACATAGAGAAAATTAATAACTGGGCAAACTATAACATTCCCCCTATATCTATAAAGCAAAAACAAATTGATATTTCCCACCTTAAAGCTTTAAATACTGTATCACTTGCAATTAAAAAACTAGGAGTTCCAATCTCTATTTTTAATGCTGAGAAGATCGGTGTTATATCAGCAATTCCTACAACAATTCAAACTGCCTTCAATTCATTCAAGAGAACTTCATATCTCGAGATAGTTCACGGTTTAACAGAAATTTCTTCTGATCTAAAAGAACTCTCAAATAAAAGGTGGTCAAGTTTTGATAAAATAACAGAAGATACGGCACACGGAGTTTTGAACAATGTTATTGCAGGAAGAGTTTGTAACTTTTTTAATTTTACAGGACTTTCTTTAAATATTGATTCTGATCTAAACTCAACAGCTGTGGCCATTGACTACAGCAGGCATGCCCTCTCAAATAATGAACTAGATATAATTTTTATTATCACTGCCGACTCTAAATATAATTCTAAAAAGAATAAAATAGAAAACTCAACATTTTACGCGAATATATTATGTCTACCATCATTTGCCCAATCACACGGACTCAAAATAACTGACGTACTTGAAGGTATCATTTATGGTGACTGATAATTTAAAAATGTCTTTTCATAGTTTTTTTAAAGGTCATTATTCAATAAGTTATGATAGTAAGTTACCAATGGACTTCTCAAAAAAAGTTCTTCTATTTGCCGGTCAAGGAAGTGCTAATCTTCAAGATTTTACTCAAAGTTACAAAAATTATCCAACAGTTAAAGAATTTGTTAAACGAGCAGATCTCTTCCTTAAAAAAGAATACTCATTAAGTGTGGAGAATTATATAAAAGGAAATGTATTTTACAATCCTTCTATGAATTCTAAACTACATTCCCTTTCTTTGGTAATAATTCAGTGTGCGAAATTTAATTACTTACAATCTATTGGATTTAAAATTAATTTGGTTACTGCCTTTAGTTTTGGAGAATATGCCGCTCTTTTTTCAATTGGATGTATAAGTTTTGACGACATTATTAAAATCGTAGCTAAACGAGAAATGTTATGTCCTCCACCAAATAAAATTGGCTACATGAT
This sequence comes from Bacteriovoracaceae bacterium, assembly GCA_018675575.1. Classification (GTDB taxonomy): domain Bacteria; phylum Bdellovibrionota; class Bacteriovoracia; order Bacteriovoracales; family Bacteriovoracaceae; genus M0603. The sequence goes on from JABGXW010000029.1 coordinate 21,450, forward strand.
AATGCTTAGGGGAAAACCAGAAGATCTACCCGAAGAACTTAATAAAATCAAGTTTTATATAAGCAACAAGAATACAAATGATCACTTTGTATTGTCCTGTGGCCCATTAGAAAAAGATCAAATAATCAATCAATTAAATGGCACTAACTTCTCTCCTTATTTATTGGACAATGTTCATCAACCTTACCATAGTCCTCTAATGGAGGACGTTTCCTACAATTTCCTAGACTACCTTAAGAAAGAAAATTTTCAATTTAAAGAACCAATTATTCCATATTTTTCAGGAGTTACAAAAGAGATAATTGATAGAGATAATTTTAATCCTAAAAAAATTCTGGCCCTCCTCGCTAATCAAATTGTTACTCCTGTAGATTTTCCTAATCAAATCAACTCAATAGCGAAAAATAAAACATATACATTCCTGGAGGTTGGCCCAGGCCAATTTTGTACTTCTTGCGTTAAGCGAATATTAAATGATAACAACTATAAGATACTAAAGATAGATAAGTTAGATGGACTAATTAGTCATAAGGTTTCAAACCCAAAAGAAATCAGTACTTCCGTCTTTTTTAAACCAATAAAGTATATCATCGAACGAGTTACTGGTCACAAGGTTTCTGAGGTTGAGTTTAATAAAAGTTTTCAAAACGATTTTGGCATTGATTCACTAAAGAAAGCTGAGATTGTTTTTGAAGTAATCAAAGAGTCTGAAAAAAACATGAATGTTAAATTTAACAATGAAATCAATCTTGTTGATCTTGAAGTCATCAATGATTTAGTGAACTTACTTGAAGACGAAAGCCAGTCTCAATCTGAATTATCTAAAAAGTCAGTGCCCATAGATATGCATCCTGAAATAGATTTTTATAATTATCCTGAGCAATTAATACAGTTCACCCTAGATATCAGAAAAACATATAAACATGAAATATATTTAATTACCTCTAATGAAATTCTGTCATCTGAAAATAAAGTTAAAACTAAGATCTATCAATCCTTAAATGGCCATATCAATAATGGCAGTTGGATTATTTTTGATATATCCAATTTAATTCACTTAGAATTATCACCTTTGACGAATTTTAAGCAGACAGTGATTTCAATTATTCTTTTTTGGCAAAAAACTTTAATCGAGAACAAAGATAGGAGTCTTAAAATTTGTTTAAAGTTTATTAATTCATTTGAAGAAATGAACCCTTTATTTAATGCTTTTTCAAGTTTTTTCAAGAGTATTCAGCTTGAAAATTCACAGTTTCGGTTTAAAGGAATTCAAAGTTCATCAGCTTTAGGTCAGGATGAATTATATCAATTACTTTCTACTCCATTTGATAATTCTATTTATAAACTACAAGGCAAATATTTCAAAATAGGATTTTCAAAAGATACAACAGAAAAAACACAGGTCAATCTCAGCAAAGTACCCTGTATAGTTATAATTGGTGGAGCAGGGGGAATATCCCAATCTCTTCTACTTGACCAACCTTTTCCAGTAGAAAGTCAGATATTTTTACTAGGAAGGCGACACAGTAACGATAAAAACATAAAAGATATAATTTTAAGATTAAAAAGTTACTACAACCATTTAACTTATTTACAAGTTGACGCATGCAACCATATGGCCTTACGGGACAATTTAAAAAAAGTTCAAGGTGATAAAAATAACATAGATCTTTTGATAAATTCTGCTGGTATTGAATATAGCAAAAATTTTATTTATAAAAATTCAGATGAAATAATTAAAGAATTAGATTCTAAATGTATTATTTCTCTAAATATCAAAAACTTAACCGACGAAATCAAAATTAATAACATCTTCACATTTTCCTCAATTACGGGTGTTTTTGGAAATAAAGGTCAATCTATTTACGCATTTTCAAATGGCTTTATTAATGCTCTCTCACAAAGTTCCTCTAATACTGTAAATTCAAAAGTTATACACTGGCCGGCGTGGGAAGACACAGGCATGACAGCACTTCCTGGTAACAAATTAGCATTGTTGGACAGACATTTCCATTTAATGCCCAAATATATTGGTAATAAGTTTTTCAGAGATATCTTGTCCACTAAAACTCCTCTTAGTAATTTAATTATTTCTGCCCAAGATTTATCAATGTTTCAGCTACATCAATTTAATTATAAATCAATTCGGCCATTTATTGGTAGTGAGAAAATATCAAACGATCTTAGTTTTTCTTTAAATTTTTCTATACGCTCTCACGTATTTTTGCAGGATCATATTTATAATGGAATCTGCCTTGTTCCAGGTGCATATATGATATCAATGTTTCTCACAATAGCATTCTTGCATGATATAGAACTAGTTCAAATTAATAATTTTAAAATCTACAATCCTCTAATCATAAAAGGTGATCAGAATAAAGTTCAATTAATGATTAAGATTGAAAATCAGAAAATGTTTGATGCAAAACTAATTAATCAAAGCAATATTTCTGCTTGTAAATTAACTAGTCTCGTTGATTATACAGAAAACAAATGGTGGAGTGAAGATCATGACTTTGATGAAATTACTCCCAAAGTTATTTACGACGATAATCTTTTCCATGGTAAAAAATTTCAAACAATAAATAATATACATCTTAAAAAAAACCAGTTAAAAACATCAATAATAATTGCTGATTTACTGCCTTTAACAGGAGTTCAAAAATTAGATAATTATACTTTATATATAGATACAATTTTTCAACTAATAAATTTACACCCAAATTCTAAATCTCTGAAATTGCCAAATTCCGTATCAAAATTATTAATTTTCCCAGATATTATTAATTCAATCAAATTAACTATTTATTGTGAAATAGAAAGAGAAGATAAATTTGAAACCCTTGCGAGGGCAGTAATTTTAAATGAATTAAATCAAACTTGCATGTTATTAGATGGAATAATTCTTAAGAATATAACTTAGATCTTTTCAATTAAATAGTCTTCGATAGCTAAAAATTTCAAAGGAGATTTTTCAAAAAAATTATAAACATCATTGATATCTTCTACTATCGGTTCCCCCATTGTATTTAAGCTTGTATTCAAGATACAATAAATTCCAGATAGGTTTCCATAGTATTTTATTAAGTTATAAAATTTTTCATTTGACTCAAAATGAACAGTCTGAACTCGAGAAGTTTTGTCTTTATGAGTAATTTCTTTTAACTGATTAGAAAACTTCTCATTTATTGGTAAGGTAAATGACATAAAAGGATTAAGAAAATATTTTTCTACATTAAAATAGAGGTGAACTTTTTCCGCAAGACAAGCCCCCCCATAGGGTCGAAATTCTTCTCTGAACTTCACCTTGCTATTTAAATAATTCTTTAATTTAGGAAACGAGAGACTGGCCAATAAACTTCTATGACCTAATGCTCTTTGTCCACATTCGCTTCGGCCCTGAAACCATGCAACAATATTATTTTTATTTAATAATATTGAAACTTCCTTTGATATATTCTCAAGTTTTGTAACTTTATATTTATTAAAAATTGTAGTTATTTCATGGCCAGTGGGTATTGATAAACTTGATCCATAGTAAGAATGTTGAGCTTTTTTTGCAATGACCTTCCATGTAGACCTTTTATCTTTTAAATAGGTGAAGTAAGATAGTCCAAGTGATAATCCCTCATCACCAGGGAAAGGAGGAACATAGATTTGCTTAAACGTTTTTTGATTAATTAATTCAAAATTATTTGAACAATTTAAAGCACATCCTCCCGTGAAGATTATGTTTTCGTAGTCTGAAAAAGATAATTTAAGATCATTAAACTTTCTCTTCATATATTTGGAATATTCATTTTGAGCAGTGGCCGCTAAATCCATATAAAGATTTAGATTCTCTGATTTATCCCAACTGACATTATCTGACTTAGAAAATGATTTTGACCAATCTAAGTTCTCTAAGAAGTTAATCCTATCTTTTACAATCATTGGATTTCCAAATGCTGATAATCCCATTAGCTTTCCGGAGGCCATTTTAGACCCGAACACAAATCTTGCTATATTTTCATAAAAAATTCCTATGCTGTCAGAAAAATATTCATTCATACAAGACTTAGAGGCTTGAAATTCTTGCCATTCCTTATTTACACATTTAATTTCACCTAAGTTTTGAGTATATACAGACACACTCTCATGTTGATATTTTTTATTTTTAGGTGCTTCAATTTCCTCTATAACATCGGACTTTCTTGAACCTGACCCATCCACTACAAGAATCAACGACTTTTTAAATGGAGACATTGCCAATGCACAATAGGCATGTGCATCGTGGTGTCCGATAAACTTTAATTTATTATTATAAACAGAACTATATCTAGTTAACTTTTTAGTTCCTAGATAATTATAAAATGGAAAAGTCAAATCCATACTTTCTTCATGATCTTTAGGAGTAGTAACATCTCTATTTTCACAAATTATTTCTTCTCCTAGATCTCTAGTATTACAAAGGAGTTCTAAGGGAAGAAATGGCCAATTGCCAGCATATTTTTTTCTGGTCAGCCTCTCTGTTGATAATATTGTAATATCAGAAATAGAACCATTATAACTAGAGATAGCACAAACATTAGAATTATAAATTGTCTTTGCAAGACCTGTAAATGTTTTCATTTATGAATAGCTTCTTTTTACAATATTAGAATAAACATTAAATCCTGAAGTTACATCTCCATCGAATACTATTTTTGATTTATCAAGAACAATTAGTCTGTTGCAAATGCTATGGATTTGTTCTCGGTTATGACTGACAAACAAGATCGCTCCAGATTTATCAATTATATTAATTATTCTTTTTGAAACTTTATCTTTGAAATATTCATCCGCTCCGTCAAAAACTTCATCGAGTATTAATAGATCAGAACTTTTTGCTGAGATAACAGATAAACATAACCTTGACTGCATACCCATGCTATATGTTCTAAAAGGTGTATCAATAAATTTTTTCAATTCGCTAAATTTAATAGAGTCCTCAATTATTTCTTTCTTCTGTTTATCAGAATATTCTGAATAAATTAGGTTAACTAATAATACAACATTTTCTCTTCCTGTTAACATAGGAAGAACACCCACTGAAGTGTTAAATATAAAGCGAACATTTCCATCTATGCATATATCTCCAGTTGTTGGTTTAATCATATCCGTTATACATCTACATAGAGTTGTTTTTCCAGCTCCATTTATGCCAACAATACCTATCCTTTCATTTTCATAGATATCAAAACTAACCTCCTCTAATACTTGAAATAGTTCAGGAGGGGATGTGAAGTATGTAATGGGTGATTTTACGAATTGTACAAAAAGATCTCTCATTCCATCAGTTTTAAATTTATCTAGCTCAAATTGTATGGAAAGGTTTTTTATAGAAGCTATTTTTTTTTTGGGGGTATTTGGTTGTTCATCGCTTTTAAACTTATTCTTTTCTTTAAAATCAAAGGTTTCTTTAATTTGATTTTTTAATTTTAATGATGACATTTTTTCTCCATTAATTACTCTTTTTTGAAGTCATATATTTATTTATGAGTCTGATCCTTCTTGATAGCCCAATGACTTGTGAAAGAGGTAATTTTTTTTTCATCAATTGTTTTATTAACAAATTATAGTTTTCTTCAATTGTCATTTTGGTCTTCTCATTTAAATTTTGGATTGAATACTTTTCAGGTGTTCTGAGGTAGTGCAGAGCGACATCCCTTAACTCAAACAAATCGTTGTCTATAAAATAGTGTACCATTTCTGGAAAGTTTTGAATATTTAATGAACTAATTGTCGTATACGATGTAATGTCCGCATTTGGTAGCTCATTTTTTAGCACTTTTATATTTCTCTCAATCTTTTCCCAGGCAATCCCGGGCCTAATATTCTGGGCATCTCCATTAATCCCGTCAATACTGATAGAAATTTGTAAATTATTAAACTTTTTTAGATTTTTGATATAGGAGGTTTTTATTGAACTTCCATTAGAATTAAACTCTAACCTAATATCTGTTCTTTTTAATCTAATTAATTCTTCTAAAAATTCTATTATTTCAGATTGTATAAATGGTTCTCCCCCTGCAATAGTAATTTTTTTTAATTGATTTAATAGCGGAAAAATATTTTTTTTAATATAGTTTGTATATGTGACAATAGTATTTTCACTACTCCACCTTGAGCTATACTCAGAACTACATGTCAAACACTTCATATTACATAGGTTAGAAAATGAAAGGTCTACAGACTCTATTTCTTCTATAGGAGAAGAGGTTATATTGGTATTAATACTTTTAAATTCTTGTAAAAATACTGACTGTAAACTCTCACCCTTTTGAGTATTTTCTTTTAAAATACAAAATTCACATTGAGGGACAATTTCATCTTTTGACATTTTTTCTTTTATTAATTTAGATTTATATGAATTTAGAATATCAGCTAAGGGAATTTCATTAATTTCTCCCAAGCAATCACTGGCTTCATAACATGTATATATTTTCCCATTCGGTGAAATGAGCACGCTCTTCCACGGCGCAGGGCAATAACTATTATTTATTTTCATATTTAATAATTTTAATCTATTTTTTAGGTTTAATAAATATGATAAAGCCTATTAACTCACATTTCATCTAGAATATCTGTATAATAGCCTGAACGGATGGTGACAAAAGATGAGTGTAAATGTCTATACTGAATGGGATCCTCTTCAAGAAATAATTATTGGTAACGTAATAAATACCAAATTAAACTTTGTTATGGATTTTACCTTTAAGCTTTTTTACCATGAAAACATTAATGATCAATTAATTAGAAATAATAAAAAACTGCAGCAAAGACTCATTATCCAGAGACAGGAAGATCTTGATAATTTAGCGAATATATTGAGTGATTTGGGTGTTAAAGTCAAAAGACCTACCATGTTGAATAGTCCATCTGACTTCATAACTCCTAACTTTAAAAGCAATTTACATCCTTCAGACAACCCTAGAGATTTAGTTCTTATCGTGGGAAATAAAATTATTGAGACCCCCGTCCTAGTTCGTCATAGATATTTTGAAACTGACTTATTGAAACCAATCTTTATGGATTACTTTAAAAATGGAGCGCACTGGATAAGTGCCCCCAAACCAACTTTAGTTGAGGAATCTTTTGACTATACCTATATTAAAAGTAATGACGCTAATAAACGCTGGGCGGATGTTAAAGAAGACGACGACAAATTAGAAATAATGTTTGATGCTGCACAATGCATGAAGTTTGGGAGGGATATTATAATGAATATCTCAACGAAAAATCACGTATTAGGCGCTGAATGGTTAGAGAGAGAACTAGGCCCTGATTATAAATTACATAGAGTTAATTTAACAGATTATCACTTAGACGGAATGATGATGCCTCTGGCCCCTGGAAAACTTCTCATTAATCCTATTTCAATGGAAAAAAAGCTACACCTATTACCAGAAGAGCTTCAAAAATGGGATATCATCCATTGTGTTGATAAGGAAATCGCAACAACAGATGACGAAACTTTATTAATTGCTAGTGAAAATATCAGTGTCAATGTTTTACCGATAAACGAAAAGCAATGCATTGTATTTAGTTCCACTGGTAGTGGATTATCTTCCATGAGAAAAAGTTTAGAAGAAAATGGTATCGAAGCAATACCTGTTAGACTTCGGCATTCTAGAGTCTTTGACGGTGGCGTACATTGCTGCAGCCTTGATACTATTAGAAAAGGCAACCTTGAAACATATTTTTAATACATCTGGATACCAAGTATGAAAACTAACATCAATTATATTGATGAGAAACTTAACGAAGCCAAAAATATTATAAATGAATTTGAAAAGTTTGGTTTTCAGAAAAATGGATTCTGCCTTGTACCATTCACAACAATAATTCTGGAACCTAATGGAAATGTGGGGGTGTGTCGATTACATGGAACCGATAAAGCTATTGGAAGTTTAAATAATAACACTATTGAAGAGATATGGAACGGTACTCATTTAAAGAAATGGCGAAGGGAATTTTTAGACGGGAAACCTGAGATTTGTAAAAATCAAATTAAAAATAAAAATTGTAACTTATGTATTGAAAATAATAAATTACTTAATTCTGTCGAGTTCAATGAAACTCAAACTACTCCTATTCAAAAATTAACAGCAAACTTCAATGGTTTTTGTAATTTAAAATGTATAATGTGTGATGTGTGGACATTACCAAATGGTTACTATAATGAACAAAACTTCTGGGGTCCAGCACGAACAACAATTTTCCCTTTTTTAAAAGAAATAGATATGCTTTCAGGGGAACCTTTTCTACAAGCTGACACTTATAAATTGATAAAAGAAGTAAGTAGGGTAAATACAAAATGTAAATGGTCAATTACAACCAACGCCCATTGGAAACTTAATCAATCTATAAAAGGCCATCTTGACTTAATTGACATAAAGAATTTAATCATCTCTATAGATAGTGTTAATACAAATACCTATTCAAATATTAGAAAAGGCGGAAAGCTAGATGTTGTATTGAAAAATGTAGAACACCTCTTGGATTATCAAGAGCAACGACTTAAAAACAATAAATCAAGTTTAAATATATATGTAAATTTTCTTGTTCAAAAAGAAAACTGGAATGAAATTTCTGACATGATTCAATACTGCATTTCGAATGAGATCATGCCATTCATTTCATTTTGTGAAAGGCCAGAAGAATACAGCTTACTAGATTATGACGAAAAATTGAGAATTGAGATTCTCGAGTTCTATTTTTCAAATTTAACTAAAGTAGAACTCTTCTTTAGTCTTAGAGTAATTAGACCACTAATTTTTTCTTTACCTGCAATTTTCAAAGCTGATTTTCTAACTAGACTAAATGACATGTCCTTCAATGATACCTATCTCCCTGTAGTAAACTTCTAAGTGGGTAAAAATGAGCAAACAAAACAACACACTGTTTCGAATTTTTTATAATGCTAATTTGGAGGTTTTTTTTGGATAAAAATAATAACATATTTTGCCTGGCCCCCTGGGTACATGCTCATGTAGATGTAGAAGGAAAGAGGGCCCTATGTGATTTCAGTGATCCTATAGAGGGTATCTGTAACAATTTATCTCTGAAAGAGTACTGGAATAGTCCTGAAATTAAAGAAAGAAGAGTCATGATGTTAAATGGTCAAGCACCAAAAGAATGTCATTCATGTTCTAAACGGAGAATTTCAACAGAACCTCATTGTGTAGAATTTAATAATCCATATAAATACCTTGTACCAACGATATTAAGAAATACCAAAGTTGACGGATCGACGTCCATGAAGCCATTCTATTATGATTATCGTTTCTCTAATATTTGCAACTTTAGTTGTAAGATGTGTTCAGCACCAAATTCTACATTAATTGAAAATGAAACAAGAAAGTTTAATAATATAAATCCTAAACAACCTACGTTATATGAGAATAGAAAAGTTAATAATGAGAAAATATATTTACCTGAGTTTTTACAGAATATTGAAAAAGGACATGTTCAAAAAATATCCTGGGCCGGGGGAGAAACATTAATCACCCCAGAACACTGGGAGGTCATTAATAAGATACTTAATCTTGATATGCAAAAAAAAATATGTCTATCATACAGCACTAATTTTAGTATTGAAAACTACAAAGGTACCAAAATCCTTGATATTCTCAAAGACTTTAAACATATATCTTATGAATTAAGTTTAGATGGAATTAAGGAGGTAGGTGAATTCATTAGATCCGGATTAAACTGGGAAACATTTTATACGAACTTTAAGAGTTTACCTATTCGTTCAAATCTCGACATCTCATTTGCTATTACGTTGACCATTCCTGGTATTCTCGATATCAAAAATCTCATCGATTTTCTACTAGAAGATCGACTTAAATATGTTCCTGTTTTTTGTATTGGAGATTATTCAACCGATGTCATGTCTCCCTTTATTCTTCCGAGACATCTTTATGATCAACTGCTCGACAATTTCGAAAAGTTGGTAATAGAATACAATGACCCGTATCTTGATAATTTTATTGATTTGATCCATTCAATGAAAAATACGACAATCATTGAGGAATGTATCAATCTAGATATTAAAGATTTCATTAGTGCAAGAAAGTTTCATTCATTTAGAGAGCAATTAAATCCGCATCAAATAACATTAAATGAAATTTTCAAAATTAAATCACCAGATATTTATAAGTGGTGGTTAAAAAGTGATGATGAACTAATAAAAAGCAGTCTTAGCCTAGTTGAATACAGACACATACTTCACAATAAAGAATGGGATGATAAACATTCTTATTCCAGCGAAACTTTTCAAGAGAAAGTAATTCTTACGACCACATTTAATTTCACGGGAAACTTAGAAACTTCCCCTAAGCTATTCTATGGTACAAACTTAATTCGTGAGATTACAGACCCTGTTGAGTATCTAAATAAATTATCAAGGCATATTAATAAAGAAGACAGAGTGTCTCTGATAGATGCTACTGGGAATATATTCAGTTCATGGCTAAATCGAAAAAACTTAAATTCTTATCAAAATAAAATTATCCTATGGCGTTTGATAAACCTTCCTGCCGATGAGTGGGATCGGAAATTCCCAAATTTAATTATTTTATCTACAAATTATCTTTCCCCGATCTCTTTCATTCTTCGAAATAAAAATGTAGACAATAGATTAATATCTATCATTTGTAAGTTTGAATTTTTGGTTAGCTTCCTTAATCCTGTAATCTCGCTACACTTCAGAGTTCTTTTCAAAAGAAGGGACGATTGAGCTGGCTGCAGTAATTAATCTTGAGAACTTACCCTCTGTAAGTAAGTCTAGCATCTTAAAATATTTTATTTGTAAATTATTTGGAAATGTTTCCACAAGTGCTCTTAATACCCGATGAGATATCAACAATTCACGTTGGGACATTTTTGAAAAATAATACTTAAGTATTTTTTTTCGTTGAGCCAGACCTAGTGTCGAGGGAGATAAATTCTCAGGGCTGTAAACATATTGAACAAATGGAAATAGATTATTTTCTTCACAGAAATTAAGCATTTCTATTATCTGGAAAGCATTTTCCCGTTGGATAGAAAAATTAATTTCCAAGTGAAAATCTTTTTCTTTTTGAAAAAGTTTAAGGTCGTCAATTGTTTTAAGTGCATTTCCCAATTTACCTGGAGCGCGAATAGATTCATAGGTCTTAGGATCTACTGTATCTAAACTAACTGATATACGGTTAATTTTAATTTTTCTCAAATGAGACTTTATTGATTCAGAAAGAGACCATTGTGCGTTTGTCGTAAAGCGCCAAGACAATGCGGGATTCGAGTCTGCTGCCAGGTTAATTATTTTATATAAATCTGGTTGCAGAAATGGTTCTCCCGCAAGAGGATCGATTTGTATTAAATTTGGAATGATATGCTTTTTTAAATGTTCCCAGAATCCATCTATTTTATCATATTCATGATTAGGCATGGCCCATATATTACAAAATGGGCATTGAAGGTTACAAAATCCGTTAATGTCTGGCGATAATCTTAATATTGGAGTTTTTACGACCTCCGAGGCGTCAATGTAGGGCAATAAATCAAGATTAGAGTGTAGCTTATTACAAGAGTTGTGATTGATATATTCTTTGCATGTTACAATATTTCCAGTTAAAAACTCCAGCCTCCAGTCACGAAATTTTTTATTGTTCCAAATCTCTTCAATTGTATTTTCGTGAATATTCCCAAGAACATGACCAATACCCAATTCCCTACATGAGCCTACATGTCCATTGGGATTTAGAATCAAACTTGCAAAAGGTACTGGACAAAATACCTTGGGTAGTGATTTACCATTTTTCATATTAGATCCATAATCATTTGGTCATTGTTATTACTCAGCCTGTGATATATTATATCATTAGTCACATGAAATAGAGGTAATAATTATGACTTCATATGCCAATTCAGATATGGTTATTAAAACTGTAGACGATATTGTTACTAGAAAAAATGATAATGGTAGTATCATACTTATGAAAATGAACGACTCAGATAATTTTTTCAAGATTGACGGCATAGCATCAATGATCTGGCGCGAATCTGTAGACAATGGTCGACAACTTGGTGAAATATTTAAGCTAGTAATTGACGGATATGAAGTTGAGGCCAGCACATTGGAAAAAGATATAGACAAATTATTACAAGATCTCAGATCCCACAAACTCATTGTTGAATAAATCTTAAAACATGATTAAGTGTCTCCTTCTCGTTACTTCCATATATAGTATAGAACTTCGAATTACTTATTAAATTAAACGCCGCCCAGATTCTCATTAGAAATATCTTAATTTTGGTCCAAAAATCCTTAATCCCAAATTCCCAAAATAATTCTAGAACCTGAGGTGTGCCGACCCCTAAAATAAAATATAAGAATAAGTCTTGATAAATTTCTATACGTTTTGATTTACCTAAAGAGCTTGTTTTACTGTCCCTATGTAGAAAAATAATATCTTCTCGTTTTTTTTTATCTTGATTTTTATCGTAAAAAAAATCTGCCCTGAGTAAATACTTTACATCATGATTAGTGCGGACAAAATTTGACGTATATCCTTTATCATATTTTAACAATTTATTTTGATCTTTAAATCCTAAACGAAGTGGAAAGTGGAACCTATCCTGTGCGGAAACGAGAGTTATGTCGTCTGATGAATATTTCAAATTATTCTTTGAATTTAATAAATTTAAACATAGTGTTGATTTTCCAATACCAGAAGCCCCGACAAGAATGAAGTTCTTTTTCTCATTATATACACACATGGAATGAAGTCTGTGAATTCCGTCTATATCTAACATTTTCCCAACTCTAGACAATGTGGCAAGATAGATTATTTCTCTAGTTAAAATATCATTCTTTGAAAAGATTTTAATTGCTTCACTATCGAAATTTATTTTGAGAAGAAGTTCATCGTAATAATTAATATATCTACAGTTTTTATATTCATAGAATACTTTCCCATTATATGTTTTAATATTTTGAGATTGATTGTTAAATCTTAAAAGGTCAGGTTTGTCATAAATATGATCAATTTTAACATGAACAAGATTTGGTTTTCCTCCATCCGCGAATTCAAAGCTTTTAAAGTCAAATGACACATTCTCCAGAAGGCCATTAACAGGAGAATTGATACTGACCATTTTACCTAAAAACAAAAAAAATTTACTTGATAACATGGTATTTCCTAGATAAATAAATCACTATCCCGATAAAAATGGCAATCCCATATGCTATATGAATAAGTGGAAAGGTTAAAAAGGCAAGAAAAAAACAACCTATCGACGCGGACGCTCTTGCCAAAGAAAAGGAAAATAAAAAATCTAATGTTAGATAAATAATTATTACAGGAGCAATATCAGTTGGAAAAATTAAACCATAAATTAATAGCAAAACAAAAAGGAAAGGAAGAAGGTAAATTATCTTTTTCGGAGCAAAATTTACAAGAACATGCTTACCACGCGAAAATGCATAATAATAAATTTTTTTTATTACTTTTATATACGATTTACCAATTGTCCTAGTTACAATTGCCTCTGGATGATACCAGACATCATTTTTATCAACTCTAGATAAAAACTCATTCTCCTCATTGGGATAGAATCCAGGCTTAAAACCATTATTCTTTAAAAAAAAATCCTTATTTATTACCATATTACATAATATTAACTCTCTTTCAGTTGATAATCTGGGACACCCAAGAGAAGAGTATCTAGCTCGAGAACTTTGAAAGGCAAACCAAGATTTAAAAATATATGAAAAGAAATATGAATTAAAATTTTCTGATCTTATTAAAGCGGGGCCACCAACGACATTTACCCTATTATTATTAATAAACTCTTTGTATTTTGCTAAGATATTTTTTGATAATTCACAATCGTCATCTAGAAATAGTAACCAATCGGAATTTGCCTGCCTAGCTGCCTTATTTCTTTGTTCTGAGGGATCATTCCCCTCCATACAAATAATTTCATCAACCAGATGAATTTTTTTATTTTTTTTCAGCACAACATTTGATATATTTTTACATGCAATTATAATCGTAAACATAGTTAAATTATATGAGATTAGGTCAATTAAGTCGTGATTAAAAATCATTTTTATTTATATTCTCTATGCTATATTTTTTTTTTATCACTAACTTCTGGTTGTTTGGTAAATAATGGTTCACAGTCCCTACTTCCAGCGAAATATGACCTTAGAGAATCTAATATTATCACTCTGCCAAAGAAACAGGCATGGGGTACCTGCTGGGCACATTCCGCGATCTCATCAATTGAAAGTAACTTTTTATCAAAGCAAAAAGATAAGTCACTAGCAGAGATAAATTTCTCAGAGTACCATATGGATAAATTTAATGGATTTAATCGTGATGGGATTAAAGGTGAAGTTCTAAATACTGAAAAAAGCGGGCAAGGAATTGATTTCATAGGTTCAAATCTCGACGATAGGCAGTCTGGTCTACTGGTCCATCAAGGTGGTGATATGAGAATAGCTACCGCTTACATTGCAAATAATGGAGGAGTAGTTAATGAAAAAAAATCTCATTTTATTTCTAACTCCCATCAAGATCACGACGTATTCGGGAACACCTCAATTACTGGGATCAAAAGAAGAGATATGTATCGTTATTATTTTTCACGAGATATTCAATTTCTAACCTTATTTGGCACAAACAGAGAAAAAAGAATCAAAATCAAAAAGGCCATAATTAATCACGGTGCCGTTTCAAGTGGACAGGTTCAAACTAATAAACCTTTCGGTTTCTTTAACAATATGGAGGTTCATTTTCACAATGGTAATAAAGAAATTGACCACGCAATCAGCCTCATTGGATGGAATGATCACCTAGAAGTTGATGGTCATGTTGGAGCATGGCTAGTAAAAGATAGCTTCCATCAAAGTGAAACGACTGGTAAATATATCAAATACTTTTATATTTTATACGATGATATTCATGTAGCAAAAAACCCATTCCACGGCGGCACATCTTTTGCTAATACTCAATTAGAAAAGTTTAATTCCATTTACACTCATTCTCTTCATGGATGGAGATACACAAGTACAAATCTAAAAATTAAAGCAGTTGCCAGTAAGTATCTAATATCGCGGGAGAAAAAGATCGCGGGAGTTGGCATCTATTCTACTCAAGAAAATTCAAGATATGTGCTAACAATACATTCATCATCACTAGATGGTCCTATTGTTTTTACAAAAGTATCAAAAGTTAAATATCCTGGATTTCACTTTGTTTCAGCCAACTCCCTAAGCATAAAGTCTGGAATATACTTTATAAAACTGGCTCTAAAACGACCAGCCTATCCATATGATGCCTCATCTACAGTTGATGTATTATTAAGTGAGACTACTAAAAAAATACAAGTTAACTCCTCTGCCAACAAGGGAGAAAGTTATTATTTAATTGATGGGCAATGGAAAGACTTTAGCTCGTACAAAGATAAGCATAACCTTCAAAGAAAAAACAGTCATGCTATGAAATACGATACTGCCAATATCTCAATGAATTTGTATACTCATTAATCACCAAAAAAAGATTTTAATCTTTCATAGTTATCTAATACAGGATCAGAAAATGACCTATGTTTTTTGGCATCTTTATAGTGAGAATAAGCTTTATCATAATCTTTCTTATGAAAGTAATATTCACCTAATTTATAATTATATTTGAACAAGTTTTTATTGGTTATTGCAACTAGTCTTGTTTTTTGATAGTTAATTTTATGTCTCGTTTCGTCTTTTATAATAAACTCATCTTCTAATTTATCCACAAGATACTGAGATAAAATTGTATCATTAGTATCAATCGCAATTTTTAACACCGTATCCAAAGTTTCGTTATGAAATTTAAGTGGATTGTCTTTATAAAACTTCAGAAACTCTTCTTTTTGAAATTTGTCATCGCATTTATCTATAATTTCAGCATAATATTCGAACATCTTATTTTTTCTAATTTCATTAGGGTGATTTAGGTAAAAAGAGACATTATTTTTTACTTTTATATAATTTTTTTCTTTCATGTGAGCGGTTATTAGAGAAACTCTTACGTGATAATTTTCAGGGTTTTTATTAAGTATCGCCTGTAGAATAGTAGAGTCTTTTTGCCATCTGTTGATATTAAAAATCGTCGTAAATAAAAATGTGATACCAAATGCTATTAATAGGCCATCCCTAACTTTTTTATCCCTAATTTTAAAAAGGGCCCATACCAACATGAAGCTGTAAGAAACAGAGCCAAAATACATATAACGCGACGAGGTTACACTTATTGCCTGAAAAGGAAACGGTATTAATCCAGAGAATGGTAACAAAGTAACAATAAAAGCAAAAACTGAGAAATAATTTTTTAATATCTTCTTATTTTTTAATACTGTCGATATTTTAAAAATTCCAACAAAGAAGGTCATCCTTAGAATAAAATCTATTGAATTTATATTATATAGTGATCGGTCCAAGAATGATTTCGCACTGCCAAACACAGTGTTAAATGGAAATAAAAAATGATTAATGTAATATGAATAAGCATGGAAAGATAAAAAGAGTCTATTTTGTACACCTATTTCATTACTTCCAAGCTCGTGGATACTCTTCAATTGAAAAAAACTATAAGTAGCTGAAATAGAAAGTAATACCAGAGAGAATGCAAAAACGTATTTGATTTTAATTTTATAGAGCATTAAATCAATTAAAATAATGATAATAGGCAAGGAAATTGCGTCTTGTTTAGACAAAAGTGCAAAGATTAAATACAAAACTGTATTCAATGAATAATATTTTTGATTTTTCTCTCTCCATTTTAAATGATTTAGAACACATAGAAGAGAAAAGAACAAGCTCAGCACACCTCTTAACCCAGATAGCCAAACCACTGTTTCTACATTTACTGGAAATATCAAAAAAGTACCAGCTACGAAAGCAGGTAAGTATTTCAGATCACTTATATGTTTAGTTTTAACTAGTTGTTCTAATAATTTATAAATGATTATAGAATTTAAGCTGTGAAAAATAATATTAATTAAATGTAGAATTATTTGCTGATGCTCTAGTTTGAAGTTGCTTGTTAGGGACCAAATAAGATTGGGTATTGGTGTTTTAAAACTAGTCACTATCTGAATAATTGAAGAAAAGGTACTACCCATTAATAGAGGATTTTTAAAAATATAATGATCATCATCAAAAATAAATTTATCAAAAAAGATTGAAGGTTGATATAATAACACTCCAACAATTAAATATATTGAAAACAGGCAAACTCTATTCATATTTATACGGGAAAAAATATCTTTGAAATTTTTAATTAGATGTATTTTATCTATATTGTCCATGGTCGTCCGTGACAAGCATAATTTTTTATTTATTCTAAGGTAGTAGAAAAGGGTCCGCAGCTCCACCAATTTGAGGTTTACAACAAAGGATTCTGTTTGGAATATTTGCAGAAGTGGTCCGCATCCCTCTCATCACCCCTCGTCGGCACTTCCAATACCTTAAACCATTAACATTACTTGTATAACCATATTGGTAACAACTACTATTATCAAAGTTACCCCCCTCATACTTTAGATGGATTGTGTCTGATCTGCAGTAGCTATTAGAACATACTTGCGTACAATTATTGGCAGCATCACAACGGGTATCAAGCGCAATTTTGCTAATACAGTCCACAAGTACTCTACCGGAGACGGGTCCTGAACCAGTAGGACTCCAACTGACATTTGTTACAACTTTATTACCAACAGGGACAGCTGAGCAAGCACCAGTATAAATTCTGCTTATATTTCCCATGGTATAATCGTTAATAACATTTTTTAGATTAGTCAAGGCCCATGAACTGTTTACGCTGGCGAGTATACTCTCTGTGATGGCCTGTTTCTGCTGATTATTAAATGTTCCAGCAAAATGATCAAAAACCCATTTTTGCGTAACTGCGTAATTAGCACTATGCCCATTACAGTTCCCGCCAACATTACAGTCAGGGATTGATCCAAAAATTCTTATTGTTCCACCAGTAGTTAAATTATTGCCAACAGTTACATTATTGCCAACGATCGCATCTGTTCCAACATTTAAAGTGGTGTCCAATGCGGTTGCGAGTGTAGCATGCAAGGTACCAGTAACATCTGTATTACCTACGATTGTTGTTGCTCCGGCTATACCAACTGTACCTGTAATAGCTGTATTGCCTACTATCCCCATAGTTCCTGTAACAGTGGTATTACCAACAATTGCTGTAGGACCAGTTATATTAACTGGTCCTACAAAGGTAGATGGCTGGGCCCCTGCTACCCCCGTACCAACACCAAATGGACCTTCATCAATCAACACTGGTCCAAAAAAATTAGCCGAAGTTGGAGTTCCGGCCAAACCTACGTTCATCATACCATTGAATTGGGTAGCGATATCCCCGACAGTAGTTATTGATGGGATAGCAGGGTCGTTTGTTCGAATTGTAATATTTGTACAGAAAGGTGGAGCTGTGTAGTCACCTCCTATGGATGCACATGAAGCTGTTACAAAACTTTCTTCATCGGAGGCACACTCCAAGAGTACATTATCAGCAACCCGCCTAACCAATACCAGCTGAACTTCTTCTTCCGAAGTCATATTACCATAAGTATTAGTTGCGGTGTTACCAGCCTTTGTATAAGTAATTGTTAATGTTGCGTTTCCTTGTTGTCTATTTTCAATGACGGGTCCAACAGGATTTAAAGTAAAAGCATAAGGGGCACCCACATCCGACCAATCGTTCAATACAATACTTGTAATATCTAACCTATTTGTGATCCCAAGAAAATGCATCCCTCTACCATCGCCATTAGGTCCAGAAGTTACACTTGTCGAGGCTACCTCCGAATTAGCTGCTATGCTTCTCCAAATATCAGTCAACACCAAGTCGTCACCATCAGCTAGTGTATTTGTTCCAAATGGTACTGCTCCAACAGACCGCTTACAAGCATCGAGATCCTGTAAAGCTCCTCGAACCTTTCGGATATTTTCAAAACGCCGCTCACGCATAACGGAATAACCTTGATTTTTCGTCATGTTATCCATCACTGACATGGTTCCCAGAGAAATAACTCCCAACATGCCAGAGGCCACGAGCACCTCAACAAGAGAAAACCCCGACTCATTGTAATACTTAGGTATGGTGAAAAAGTTTTTCATTTAAAAATCCTAATGAAACTTCTAGAGAATGACATTGGTTAATTATACAGTAAGTTATATCTTTTTTTAAGCAAACACTTATACGTATGTAGTTTCAATAGCTTACGCAATCCTCCTTTTTTAATTAGCTAGAAATTATTGGCACTCCTATACATAAAAACATCAAAGGGATATACTTAAACGAAATAAAAATGAAGGAGAAATATATGCAAAGAAATCAAATAGTTATAGTTTCTTTTGCCGCAATAATGGTAGTCATCATTTATTTTAATTTCGCCTCCAAACAAGACATTTTATTACAAGAGCAAAAAAGTCTTACCAAAAAGCTAATTAAACTTGAAAGAGAGGCCAGTAAACTAAGAAATGAAAACAACAGACCTTATAAATCACCCACTGCTGCCGAAATTCTGGCGATGAAAAAAGCCAGGGTCGACAAATCAACTGCTATCATCGACAAAAATAAAAAGCTTAAGGTTGAAGGTACAAGAATTCCCATGGATCAAAGACCCAAGCTTGCGAGAATTAAAACCGGAAAAGATATTTACCTTTGTGAAGAGATGACCAAAAAGGGTAAACCCAGAGTTGTTGTTAACATCAAAACAGATGGAAATATATTAGTATGGAATAATCTAAGAGACAAAGTAAACTTAAAAAGTAAACCAAGTAATATTTGGACTTATGATCGATATGAAGGACTAAAGGATTTCTACGTCGACTATTCCGATGATCGTGGGCATTTGCACACATTAAAAGCTAAAATCATAGATTTTGAATCAGATAACATCACTCCCTCCCACCTAAAGATCGCCGAAATAAAAAAAGATTTAAAAAAAGAATATTGCAAATTTTGAAAGGATTATGGCGCCGGTGTGTTGAATGAATTACGACTGGTAAAGTTTTTTCAAATCTTTTTCTTAATTATCTACCATATCCTCTATTGGTTTTTCACTGGATTAGATAATAAAGTCATAGATCCAAATGGTATACTTTATTTATTTGCCCTCAAGACGTTACCGATGATGCTGTTCACCACAACACTTCCTATAACATCTGGAATAATTTTATATTTCAGAACAAAGAACAGGGTGATTGGGAAGAGACTCAGGAGTTTTCCCATAAAAGAGAGCTTGGTGATGTCTGGTACATTATTCATAGCATCTGAAATACTTATGATACCAATTAATATTCTTGAACCTAATGGTTATGTTTTCTTTTGGGGAATTTTAAAGTTTCTAGCTGTATCCATTCCTATTGTACTATTAATTGCAAAAATTCACTTATACATAATACCTGTTGTTGCATTAATTATCATCATTTTTGCTCCCGAAATTCGTGGTTTACTTTTACCTTGGCATTCATATTATATTGTTAAAATACTTATTGGAGATGTTCCCGGTGACTTTTATTGGCCAATGATACCATGGATTTCTTCAGTATCTATTGGTTATTACATTGGTCATTATTTCTTTAACTCTTCTCGTTCAACAAATACAAAGCGAGCACTTATCATCTTATTCACGTTGAGTTTAATTGCAATTATATTTAAAATAGAAAGACAGAATTCAATTGAGATTAATGGAATATACAATGACGTCTTCTACCCACCTACCCCAACCTTTATTTACTATTATCTTTTTTATTTTTCTATCTATCTATTTAGCATTGCACTTAGCAAGGTGATTAATCTTAAACGGTATGGAATGATTAACATTTTCAGCCAGATGATTTTGGTTATTTATGTTGTCACTGTTTTAGCTGAAATTCCCATAAGACATATAAATGATTTAATCGGTGGCTCAAAAGTTACAAATTTACTTATAGCAAGTATTACATTAATATTGGCGAATTGGGCGCTAGGTTTCCTCATTTCAAAATATATAATTGACAGAAAAATTACTATTAGACTTATGAGGAAGCTTTAGATCCCCTCCATTATACTCATCGCTTTATCAACCTTCTTTTTCTTTAATTTAGAAAACTCAGTAACAGCATTTTCAAAATATTGCTTATTATTTAATTCAATAACTAAATAATTAAGAGAATTTTTTATTAATAGTTTAGATCCATTAATGCTGTTAAAGGGTAATTCGTAAGTACCAATAGTAGAATTTAAGGCTCCACTAAAATTCAACAAGGGTCCATAAGATTTTTGAAGTTTTTTTATTAGTGAAATAATTTCTTTTTCATTAAGGCCATGAACCTCTTGAGAAATTTTATAAATTCTTTGACTTATTCTAGCTGCATATATGTTGATTTTAGTACGGCCATTAGTTTTTGAAATATTTCTATCCATGATACCAATACCATCATCTGTCAAGTTGCAGTCTATTTGTCCCGGTTTAATGAAATCTTTTGGATTGATAATAAACCGACATTCATTGTAGGAATTGATCTTTTCATTAAGCTTCCATCCCCATACAGTTTTTTTCCTGCTTTTAGTCATTTCATTAAACGCTAAACTATACTTTTTAAGTTTTTTTAATGCTAATGATATTTTGTCTTTTCGTAACAATAAATTGATTTTTAGAAGATCCCCTTTATCTTTAAATATTGATAGTTTATTTTTATCTACGAGATAATTTAAGGCTATTTTTATATCTGAGATTACCTTAAAAGAATCGTGGTTATTTTTATCTTTCAAAGTTTCTATTATGAAATTTAAAACCTCCTTAATACTTTTTTCTTCTAAAACCATCTCCATAGCTAGGTTTTCCAGCATTGCTTTATATTGTGTAAATTTCTCTGGAGTTAATACTGCGAAATCGATAACTTTGCTTGTTCTTAAAGAATATTCTGAAAACGAAAATAGATGTGCAATATATTCCCGAGATGCCAATTGCATACATTTAATTTCATCATTCTCATCTTTGTGTTTTATGCATAACTTAGATTTCTCTTTAAAAAAGAATTCACAAGTATTCATATATGAATTAATTTTTGAATTAAACATATTTTTGAGAGAGGAGATAGGATATCTTTGGTTCCTTTTATTTTCCTTAAGTTTTCTTATATTCTCAAAAAAATCATTTGATTTAAGACCTAGCAATTTAAACTGACTAATGGGAACTTTTTTCAACAATTCACTCGTAAAATTAATAAAGTATGAAATACATCGTTCATCTATTTGCTTTATGGAAAAATGTCTCCCTGAAGTATTTATTGACTCCTTTTCGGGGTAGTTGTTAAGTACACTATTCTTTTGAAGGTCAATCTTTTTTTTAACTTTAAGCCCTTGCTTTTTATCCTCTTTTTGACAGCCTAATAAATTTAAAAAGATGACAATAAATAGTATTTTCAAATAAATTAACTTCACACTGATCACTCCTCTGCATTATTTTTGAACATGTATTGATATGTCAATGCTAAAGCAATGCATTCTATGATGAAGGATAGATAGGGGAACGGAAATAGATAGTTTTCTAAATTTGTTGAGTTATAAACACAAAAAATAAATGAATCATTTCCACCAGACCATATTAATAAAAAAAGAGAAAGTTTCCATGCCCATTTGTATTTGTTTCTTATTCCATATCGTGTAGTGACGATGCCGATTATCCCCAAGGCCACTAAGTTCGTATAGGCAACATGTTCAATTAACACATTCAATTCATCAATATTAAAATTAGCCTCTACGTATCTAATAAAGTTTTGAATATAATTAAAAAGTCCAACCAATAAGGGGACACAGAATCCTAAATAGGACAGTACTATTCCTATTTTGAACCTTTTATTACAATTGTTCCCTGGGCTCATGTTGAATTCCTTAGATCATGTCTTTTTAATATGTTAATCTAATTCAAATATTGGATTTATACATGACAAATTATAACATATTTGGGATATTTAACATACCTATAGCGCTTTGCATCCTCTCCGGTTGCATTGAGAAATCAAAAGATATCACCACTGAAATTAATCATATCTTGATTAAAGATGTTACTATGACTAGTGCTATCGACTTTACTCATAAGCAAAGCAAATATTTTGATAAATATTTTCCAAACATATCACGTTATATGAGCTCAACAAGCTCAGCTGTGGCAGTAGCTGATGTTAATAATGATGGCTGGCAAGACATATTTCTCACCAACGATACTGGTAAACACGCTCTGTACATTAATTTAAAGAACGGTAAATTCAAAAATCAATTTAGTATTTCTGGAATTACTACAGGCGATGTCGATAATGTCCTTAGGCCTATTTTTTTTGATTTCGATAATGATGGTCTCAAGGATCTTTTTTTAGGGACTAACAAACGTTACTACTTATATAAAAATATGAATGGAATTTTCTTTAAAGATGTCACGGCACGACTTGGACTAGCTCAAGAGAATCTCCTGATTATTGCCGCAAATGTCATTGACTACAATAAGGATGGTTATTTAGATTTGGTTGTTTCAGGTTATTTTAAAGAAGTTGATCGCACTAAAAATTCAAGGTTTATGCCTACCACATTTAACGGTGCTGAAAATGGGGGACCAGTTTATTTCTATAAAAATGAAGGTGGCAAGAAATTTGTAAAACAAAAAGACGCCCTCGGCATCCCTGGAGGTGGCTGGACATTAGCTATAGGTGTTTATGATCTCAATTATGATGGTTATGATGATCTTTGGTTTGCAACTGATTTTAATACAGATCGAGTCTATGAAAACGTGAAAGGTAAAAGCTTTAAAGATATTTCAAAATCTTTAGAACATAGTTTCTCCAATAATGGCATGAGTGCAGAGATTGCTGAAATTGATGATGATGGTCAACCGGTCATCTTTGTTTCACAAATTTATCAAGAAGGAATAGAAACCGATGGAAATACTCTATTTAAAAGAAATAAACAGGGACGTTATATCGATCAGG
This sequence comes from Bacteriovoracaceae bacterium, assembly GCA_018675575.1. Taxonomy (GTDB): domain Bacteria; phylum Bdellovibrionota; class Bacteriovoracia; order Bacteriovoracales; family Bacteriovoracaceae; genus M0603. The sequence continues at coordinate 45,505 of JABGXW010000029.1, forward strand.
CCAAAAAAAGAGGCGTTGATAAATGTGGATGGGCCTGGGGGGCAAAATTTATCGATCTCGATAATAATTCCAAATTAGATATCATTGTCAATAATGGATATTTTTCTGGTGATCCCCAAAAAAATCTCTGGTTTAAAATTTCAACGCTTGGTTCAGCAGGAAAAGGATTTCTAGAAGATGCCAAAAATTGGCCAGACCTTAACGATGTCACATGGGGCGGTCATCAGACTAAATGTATTTTTTATAATACTGGAAAAAAATTCATAGATATCTCAAAAAATTCTCCGTTGGGTAAGAATCGAGGTGATGGACGTTCTGTAGCAGCAATAGATTTTCGAAATAATGGTTACCAATCAATTCTTATGACTATGCAAAATGGAAAAACTTCTCTATATGAAGTTTCAAATAAGAGAAAAGCTAATTGGATTGGCTTCACTGCAATAGGGAAAAAATCTGGAACTGATGCATTCGGCACAAAAATAAGAATTCAATTAAAAGATAGAGTTCTTGTCAGAGCAAAACATCCAACAAACGGGTTTTTAACTCAATCGGACGAACGTATACATTTTGGACTTGGGCGCAATGAAAAAATTCAAAAAGTATCTATTACTTGGCCAAGTGGAAAGATAGTTGAATTGAAAAAATATCAATTAAATCGTTATAATATGCTTTATGAATAAATTTAATATTATTATCCCTAAATACAATGACCCAAGATGGATTCTTTTTCTATTTTTTTCTATCTATTTGATAATATCTTCTTTAACTCCCACTTTTGGCAGAAATGTTTCGCAGATGATTGCTGCTGTTGCAACGGCACTATTATTAGATGCTGCTTTTACTTATTATAAAAAGAAGATTCTTTTCTTCTCGCTTAGTGGTTTAATTGCCTCAATTGGACTTTGCTTTCTTCTTTATTCGCCTGCAGTTTGGCCATTTGCAGTCGCTGCATTGTTAACAATAGGTTCTAAACACTTAATTAAATTCCGGGGGAACCATATTTTTAACCCAAATAATTTTGGGCTTGTTTTGTCTCTGTTACTTATGTCAGATATAGTTTCTACTACTTCAGGAAGATGGATTAATGAACCAGAACTTCCTATACTTTTCATTGTTCTAGGGACGATTATCACTTACAAAATTAATCGTTTAGATGTAGCACTTAGTTTTATCCTTTTTTTTATCATATTTACATTTATACGATATCAAATTTCAGATACCGCTAATTATATGTTGTTCTATCTTCCAATGACTGGTCCGACATTTTATCTTTTTTCTTTTTTCCATATCACAGACCCAATTACTTCTCCTGCTACTCGTAAAAGCAGATTTATTTTTGCTTTTTTAATAGGACTTGTAGATGCTATCTTAAGATATAATGAAATACTTTATGCACCGTTTTATGCATTATTCATTGTAACAATTATTAAACAAGTATTTCCTATACTTCTACCAGTCCAAAGCTCTAAAAATGTATGGGTTTATAAATGATCACTAACAAGGTGAATAATATTTATGAAACTCCCTAGTTTAGTTGAGATTGAAATTAATAGTCGTTGTAATCTCACTTGTTCATATTGCCCAAACTCTGTAGCTGATAGAATTGAAAATGGAGATATGGACCCCAAACTATTCTCCCTTATAATTAGACAACTCAAAAAATATAATTATCAAGGACAGATGGCCTTTGAGTTTTACAATGAGCCGCTTCTGTGCGTCAATTTAGAGAATTTTATTCTCGAGGCAAAGGAGTCTCTCCCATTAATAACAATAATACTCTATTCAAATGGCACAAAATTAACAAAAGAAAAATTTAATAAACTTATAGTATGTGGGGTAGATAAGTTTATTATTACAAAACATGAGGGCGTGAAGAATATTCCTTTTGAGCAATTTTTTACCAGTATGAACGAAGAGGACAGGTCTCATGTCTCTTTTCAAAATCATACCGAAGTTTCAAAGTATAACAGAGCTGGAATATTGCCCCACCTTGGTAGTGCAGAGGATTTACGAGAAAAACCATGTAATATTCCAAATCATATTTTAACAATTTCCGTTTTAGGAAATGTTCTCTCTTGCTTTGAAGACTTTTATCAAAAGTATGTCTTTCAAAATGTAAAAGATGCTAATGTAATAGAGACTTGGAATAGCAATCCTTATAATCAATTTAGAAATGATCTAATAGACGGTAAACGAGAAATTTACAGTACTTGTAATAAATGTAATCGTGAAGATCGAAAGTTTGAAATGAATAAAAACAAACATATGATTGACGAATTAGAAATAGAGGCCATTAAGAAGGTGTTAGATAATGGTAAACTGTTTCGCTATAAACGAGAACCAGGGGAATGTGAAAATTTTGAGAAAGAATTTTCTAATTTTCTCGGGACAAAACATACCTCGTTAGTCACCAGTGGAACAAACGCATTAGTTGCTGCACTGATTACACTTAACATCACAGAAGGTGATGAAGTTATTATTCCTTCATATACATTTGTAGCTACCGCAAGTGCTGTTCTTACGGTCGGTGCCATCCCTGTGGTAGTAAATATTGGTAATGACTTATTAATATCTTTAACAGAAATAGAAAGTGCTATCACAGAAAGAACAAAGCTTATCATACCTGTTCACATGGATGGTCTTCAATGTGAAATTGATAAGATTTCTGTTCTTGCAAAGGAGAAAAAACTTTTTTTAGTCGAGGATGTAGCGCAAGCATTAGGTGCAAGTTATAAAGGAAAAATGTTGGGATCTTTTGGTGATCTTGGATGTTTTTCTTTTAACAGAGATAAAACAATTACTTGTGGCGAAGGTGGAGCTGTCACCACTAATAATCAGTTATACAGCGAAAGACTGCTTTTTATTACAGATAATGCTTACCAGTATAATACATTTCATAAAAACAAATTTACAAATATTACACCTTTTTTAGGTCTCTCCATGAGAATGTCTGAGATTTCTGGCGCCATGTTAAGGATTCAGTTAAAAAAGACAAGTAATATTATCGAACAAAATAAATTACGAAAAGACATTCTTACTAACTCTTTAAAAAATTCAAAACATTATAAAGAAAAGTTTTCAATAATCAATTCCGCAGACCCCGATGGACAATGTTATTCCACTATTCATTTGAAGTTCAACGAACCTGATACAGCAGCACTAGTATCAAAGAAGTTTTTGTCACAAAAAATATTAATTATCCCTATAACGTTAAGATTAGCCCATTTCGTTTGGAAGTGGAATAATATATTAAAACCGGGTTCATCCTACTCCAAAAGCAGAGACCCCTATGCTGCAACAGATAAAAAATATAACTATTCTAAAATCAATTACCTTCCCTCAATCGATATTATTATGTCCACATTAAGAGGTGAAATTGATATTACAAAGACAGAAGAAGAAACAAAGCTTATGGGTATTCAAATGGTAAAAATCATTGGAGCAGTATGTGGAAATTAAAGAATGGATTTTTAAGAACAAAAGATTCCATATGGAGACAATCGATATACCTGATAAACTCAAGACAGGCGATGTTCTCATCAAACCTTCTCTAGTAGGTATTTGTGGTTCAGATCTTTTTGCGATGGAACTTGTGCAAGATACTAAAACATTGCGCTTAGGTCATGAATGGGTTGGAGAAGTTCTCGATCCCAACGGAACTACATTTAAAAAAGGTCAAAAGGTTACAAGCCCTGCCATCTTAGGTTGTGGTAAATGTGATTTTTGTAATAGAGGAGATTCACATCTCTGTACAAATTGTCTCGTCCTTGGTGGAGAAGAACTTGGACTACTTAGAAATATACTTATTATTCATGAACGTCATTTAATTGAAACTCCTGATTTAAATCACTCATCCGCAGTACTCATTGAAGTTGCGGCAGTAAGCTTTGAGGCCCTTCGACAAATAAAATATCTTGGATATGATAAAAGTCATCAATTACTTATTTTTGGTGCTGGTCCGGTAGGACTTTTCTGTGCACTACAAGCGAAACAAGAAGGTTATAAATATAAGATAATTGAAGTGGATAAATTTAGAGTTCAGTTTGCACGTTCGCTCGGTTTAGATGTTGAGCAAACTCAATCTGCCGTTATGAATAGAGATTATTCAAAGAAATTTTCATTTATTGTAGATTGCTCAGGGGACGGAAATAATCGTTCAGGCTTTTGGAAATATTTTAATTTCTTTACCTCTGTTGGAGTTAAGGTATTAATTGTCGGAAAATATTTAAATAACCCAACAATCAATTCGAACCTCTTCGCAAAGAAAGATTCGACGATAAAATGGATGAGGGGAATGAGCATAGATATTCTCAAAGATACATATGATTTTTGGAAAGAAGATATTGAAAAGTTGTCGGATAAAATAATTACTCATCGATTTAGATTTAACGAAGTAGCTGAAGCCTTTGATGTTGCAATGAAGAGAAAAGATTCAATCAAAGTTGTTATTGATTTTTCAATAGACTAATTAAGAATTCATCAACTGTCTTTCAACAGTGTTTTCTTGTTCTTCGAAGAGTAGATAATTAACATCATCTACCTGACTCTTAGTTAACTCTTCTGAAAAAAACTTTCCAACTCGAAGATGTTCAATTTTAACTTCAATACTAGCAGGAAAGTTCAATTCACTTGTTAGTGTTTCACTTATTTTTCCAAGAAATGAATTAAACCATTTTCGTGTAAGTTTAAATATACTTGCTTCAGGAATAGTTATGTGTGATTGAATCAATTTATTACATGTTAGCGATGGTAAATCAAATCTTTTCTCGATAAGCTCACTGATAACAAGTTTTACAAGAGATATATGATTTGAAAATGACTCTTGATCTCTATATCCATGAAGTATTTTTTCTTCAATCAAAAACCTGTTTTGCCTCAAGCTAAAGTTTGAGATGTTCTTATTTTCTAATTTATTTTCCTTTTTAAAGTATTTGCAAAGCTCAATTACGCCCGATTGGATGGCCGATGAAAGAACCATCGTTGCATCATAATTTTTTAAACTTTGTTCGATCCAACCAAAATCAGAATATTTTTTTGCATAAAAGAACCATACCAAAAGATTTGTATAAGCATAGAAATCCCACAACGATTTTATATTAAATAATTCAAAACTCCCAAATCCTTGATATTGATCCTTATAAATTAATGTTAAAAAATCAAATTCATTTTTCATAAATTTGTTTATTACTTTAACTTTATGAGGTAAGTTTTCGTCACCTGATACAAGATGTGCTAACAGATGACACTCCCTTGCAATTATATCAGTACCCGGAGAATAAAAAGGGTCAATAAAACCATAAGCTTCACCAAGATATGCAATTTTATCTGTAAAACAAAAATTTTCTCTGCAATAATCAAGCTGGGTTCCAAATTGGAAATCTAGCAATTCTGCCTCTATAATTAGTTTTTTTACAAAACTGTTCTCATTTAATGCTGCTAGAAATTCTTTTTCTGTTTCAATTGGTTTTGCCATATATTTTTTATCATAGACAATTCCAAAACTCACGATGTCATCACCTATCGGGATGGCCCACACCCAAGACCCCTCTTTCATAAAGTGATTTGTTGAAAGATACCTGCTCGTAAAACCTACTTTTTCCTTCCATTTTTCAGAACCAATATTATCAATATCAATTACATTTTTAAAACGTCCCCACGCCGCAGCAGTATTTAAATCACCACTTGATATAATTGGATTTCTTTTTTCTAATAGGTCATCAATATTATTATTTCTTCCAGCTGTATTTACAAACCACTCACAACTAATGGAAATTTTCTTTTCTAAATGTTGAATTAATATTTCATGAGATTTATTTTTTTCTACTTTAATATTAGTAATATCTGCTTCTAATAATATATCAATACCTATCTTTGCATTCATTTTTAGTAAATCTGTATCAAACTTAGCTCTATCAATTTGGTAAGTTGGTATCACGGGAATCATATTTGTTCCTACTTCTGAACAAGATTCCACCTTGAAATCAATGCGACTATCTTCGAAGAAATATCTTAATCCATTCTTAGGCAGATGATTTTGGTAACAATATGTCGACAGGCCTAAATCTCTAATCATAAATATTCCGGCAACACCAACTGTTGATTCACCAGGAGACCACTTAAACTCTTTTTCCTTTTCTATTATAAGAATCTTTTTATCTGGATATTGAAGCTTTAGAAAACGTGCTGCTAATGAACCAGAAAGTCTTCCGCCGGCAAATACCATGTCATAATGTTGCTTTAATTCCACTACTTATTTTAACCCTACCCTTTGTATCAAAGCAATATTCAATATAACGACATTTATTAGTCATTATTGACAGCTATTATCTCAAAAGTAATCAATCGACCCAACAAATTTTCTATATTTGAATTCTTGGTCTTTTTTAAATCTAAATGATTAATATAATTATGGATTTTTTATCTGTGTTGCTGACGAGTTAATACACAAAATTTTATCAAAACATAATATTACATTCTTAAGCTGGTCTGAGCTGTAATGGTCAATGTATTCATTAAAAATTTTTAGCATTAGAAACAATTTCTTCTTGATATTGTTTTTTTAAAACCGGCCCTGATAGGATCTTCTATTTTCCAAAACTCTCTATTTAAAAATTGGTCGGAGCGACTGGATTCGAACCAGCGACCCCCTGCTCCCAAAGCAGGTGCGCTACCAAACTGCGCTACGCTCCGACAAAAATCACATTGAAGAAAATTTATAATTAAAAAGCCACTTATTGGCAATCTCTTTCTCCAACAAAGCTCAAAAGAGCTTTAACTGCTTTTGATCGATGGGAATGTTCTTGTTTAAATTCTGGCAGCATGGCCAAAGTATCTTGCTGCTCTCCATTAGTGGGGATAAAAACAGGATCGTAGCCAAAACCCTGCTCACCTTTGTATTCAGTCGCTATGGCACCTTCGAGACGCCCTTCAAAGAAAAATATTTCATCCTCAGATAAATAAAGGCAAAGTACACAGATAAAATAAGCTGATCTCTGCTCGCCACTAAACTCTAAAGATTTAGTAATAAGTAACCTGGCCCGGTTCTCATCACTTAGGCCCACTCCTCCAAATCTTGCGCTCTCAATTCCCAACTGATCAGGAAGGCCAGCTACACATAGACCCGAATCATCTGAAAGGATAGGCTTTTGGTAACGATCAAAATAGGCCTTAGCCTTTTTAAAAGAGTTTTCTAGAAAGCTCGCTCCATCTTCAACCACTTCGAGTTTTTCTGATGCAGCACAAATATTGATCAACTTTACTGGACAAAGCTTAGCAAATTCTTCTGCCTTATGTGTATTACTAGTAGCAAGGATAATATCCATCACGACAAGGCGTCACTTTGGGCCTTAAATACAACTTTCAAAGACTCTTTCGCACAGTCAAGCAATGCTTGCATCTGATCTGAGGTGAAAGGCTGACCCTCAGCAGTTCCCTGCACTTCAATAAATTTCCCAGAGTCAGTCATGACAATATTCATATCGGTATCACAGCTTGAATCTTCTTCATAATTAAGGTCTGCGATAATTTTTCCATTTTTGTTAATCCCAACAGAGATAGCTGCTAGGCCCTCCTTAAGGGGAGATTCTGCCAACTCACCGGACTTCAGTAGTGTATCAATGGCCAATTTCAAAGCAACATAAGCACCTGAAATTGAAGCCGTTCGAGTTCCACCATCGGCCACCAATACATCGCAGTCAACCATGAGACTTCTCTCACCTAACTTTTCTAGATCAACAACTGAACGCAAAGACCTTCCAATCAATCTTTGTATTTCCATAGTTCGTCCACCAACTTTTGAACGCTCCCTTCTTACTCTTGAATGAGTTGCTGAGGGTAACATTGAATATTCAGCAGTTACCCAGCCTTCACCTCGACCTTTAAGCCAGGAGGGTATTTTGTCTTCTATAGTAACTGTTATATGAACTTTTGTATTTCCAAAATTGGCGATAACGCTTCCTGCTGCGTAAGGATTTTGGTTAAGCTCAAATGTAACATTTCGTGGGGTGTTTCTTTCGATTAGGGACATAATTAACCTCGTTTAGATATTTTTGAGCTATATTAACTCTATATAGAAATCTTTGTAAACGGACAGTCGTGAAACATATTCATCATAGCTCAATTGATTCAACTTCTTTGTTTTTGAAAAATAATTTCAATAAGTTTATCGCTGAAGATCAACAAATATTAGTAAGCACGGATAAACAGACAAACGGGAGGGGGCGTTCAGGCCACACTTGGGAGCATCCTCTTAACTGTTTAACGTTCTCATTCACCTTAAAACCTTGTCCAATTCTAACACTCTCATCATTAGAACTTGGAGTTTTATTGGCCCAATTCTTAAAAGGTAAGCTATATTTAAAGTGGCCCAACGATATTATTAATCTGGAGTATAAAAAATGTGGTGGCATTCTTTGTCAGGTTATAGACAAAGAACATCTTGTAATTGGAATTGGTATAAACGCCGGAAAATTTTTAAGCACAGATTATCAATTTGATTATCCAATAGGATCAGTCGATTCGGATCTTGTTCTAGAAAAAGAAGAATATAAAAATCTTCCCTTAGCTATCTATCAATATATTCTTGATAATAGATTAAGGCCTTTGGACATTATTAAATCATGGAATACTTATTGTTTTCATGCTGACAAAAAAGTTAAAATTGTCGATGGAAATACTTCTCATGAGGGCATCTTTAAACGAATAGATAAAAATGGGGCGGCTATTTTAGAAATTAATGGTGAAGATAAAGTAATTATGTGCGGGAGCTTATTCGTTATTTCTTAACAGAATCTGAAATAGACTGAATTTCTTTTGTGATTAAGTTCTGTGCCAAATCAGGAATAACTTCCCAAGAAATTTCTTCAACTTTTTCACGACATATCTCACGAATCATTTGTTCTATTTGTGGCATTAAGGATTCTTTAATCTTTTCAATAATAACTTCGTTGTCTACTTCAATCTCGAAAACTTCTTCAGCACCCAATGCTTTTTGAGCTTTCAGGAAAGACTCTTCTTTCCGTTTAAAGTTTTCAACGTCTGCAACAGCTCCAGCACCAGAAACATAATCATCGATTTTAAACTCTTGAGTTGAGTCTTCATCTAGCCTATAAGCGGGTGTGTTTTTATCGTCTACAGCCCAAAACTCTTCAGGAGAAGATTCATCGTGAATTTCCTGTGCCATATCATCACTTGTTGGCAGAATATTCAATTGTGGATCTGTTTTTTCTAATTTTTCATTATACTCATTTTCATCTGGAGCAAGTTCATCTAACGAAACCAAAGTTGAAGTTGGACCCATAACTGATCCAGAATAATCGATATTAGACATGTCCGGATAAGACAAGTCCTCATCATCTGGAAAACTCATGTCCTCGTTATCTTCATCTCTAATGACTGTTGTAGCTCCCACATTTCTTTCAATACTAAATTCACTCTCATCTTTTTTTGAAGAATCAATCATTAAGTTAATTTGTGAATTTGTTACATCAAAAGATTCTATTTCTTCTTCAGCCAATTGCTCAATGGCAATTTCTACAGCTTCTTCAATCTCTACGGGATCTTCATCCAAGATAAAGTTTTTCTTAATTTCTTCTCCTACAGCATTGAACACTATTTTTTTTTCTTTTAATTCTTCATCGATGTGTGAAATCTCTATTTTCTTATCTTCAAAACTTTCTATTACAGGAGGAAAAATATCTTCTGAAGACGAAGCTCCTATTATGGAAGGCATGGACATTCCCCAGCCCTGGACTTCAGATGTCAATGCACCAGGCTCTTCATTTTCGGGACCATCAACTTCCCAGCCTGATCCGATCTCACTGGACTCGATTTCTTCAGTATTCTTTTCTGGAGATTCTCTTTCAATATCAAATTCTAAAGTAGAAGATTCTACTTCTTCATCACTATTCTCTTTGGATCTAAATTCAATAGTCTCTTCCAGAGGAGCTTTTTCTTCACACGTTGAAATAAGTTTTTCACATATTGAAATAAATTTTGAACTTTCAAATGGTTTAACAATGTGATCTATATTTTTAAAATCACCTAAGTTAATTTCATCAGTATTATCAAAAGTTCCTAACATTACTAGGATGGGTAAATTTGCATTCTTTGCTCTAATTACTCCGATGAGTTCATTACCAGATTTGTTTTCGGATAAATTAAAATCCAACAATACGAGATCAAATAATTTTGACTCTAAAGAATTCATCAACTCATCTTCAGTCAACGCTTGAAAAAGTTCATGATCAGTATCGGACAAAGTTATTCCGACTACTTTTTGAATGGTAAGGCTGTCATCAGCCACTAAAATTCTGTTAGACATTATTTCCTCTTCTACATTCTCACCTAATCTCGCCTACTTCGCAACACACGAAGTAAGAAATTTAGAAAATAGTACTAAAACTGGAGGAAAATAGTCGTTTGATTATCGAGGTTCCCACGTGAGTTTGCTAGCTCAAACATCTCATCTATTTTTTTATTGGATGCTAGGTTTTTTTCAATGATATATTCTATTTCCTTTTCAGAAATCCTTGCATATACACCATCTGTCATGAAGACAAATAGATCGTCTTTCAAGATTCTAATTTCATCCACCTTAAGGTGAAGATCTTCAAATAATCCAAGACCACTGGTAGGAGCACAGTGGAAATGGGCCTCATAATCATCGTGTCCGAGATAGAGCTGGCCATCTGGCCTTGAGACCAATGAAAGATTTCCACGCCGGGATAAATAACAAAGGCAGTTCCCTGTTGAAACCAAAGTCATAATATTATCCGCAACAGACGCCCCTATGACCGAGGCCCCTCCACGCTGATTCATTTCTTTATCGAGATTCATATCTTTAATTGTTGCATGGGCATAATGCATCGAATTGATCAAAGCATTGCCTTCTAATAAGTATTTATGGGAGTAATAAAATGGAAGGGTTGAATCAGGATCACCACCTATTTTAGTATAGAATTTTTTAATCGTTTCTTTAGCTACTTTTACTGTTTCATCCCCAACATTAGACCCGCCAAAACCATCCATTATCAGAAATAATTTATTTATCAGATCTATATCTTGCCCATCTTCATTAACTTGCAAGTACGGTCCTTGGTCTGTTCTGGCTGCGTATGATTTTAATTGATTCATAATTAATCCAAATAATCTTTAAGTTTAAGGGTAGCTTTTTTGTAATAATCACTATCAGAAGGAGCGATCTGCTGAACTTCTTGAAATTTTTCTTTTGCATCATTAAATAAACTTAGAGATTCGGAGATCAAAGCCTCTCTATAAATCTTCCGAGATCTAATCGTTAATTTTTCTCTTATTTCATTCATTTCATTAAGAGCTTCATCATATGTTGGATCAGTTTCTAGAATCTCAGCGTAAACTTCATATGCTCCTTTTAAGTCTTGACCTTCTGACAGGGATCTCGCTTTTCCAATCAACGGATTCACAATATCGCTGATTGTTTTTTTGGACTCTTCTAACATTTTTGTTGCATCTGTTACAAGATCTTCATCCATTTGTTTCAATCTTAAAAAGTCTTCTAGCTTAAGAACGGCTTTGTACCATTCTTTTTTAAGATAAAATGATTTACCAGGAGCTAAGGCATCTACCATTCGTTTTCTATCTGCCTCTTTTTGAGCTTTTTCAATCGCAATTCTATCTTGTTCTTTTTTCCAAGCTTCTATTTCAATTTTTAATTGTGGGATATCAAAGTTATCAGGATCAAGCTCTAAAATTTGTGAGAAGAATGCCTCAGCAGCATCTGACTTTCTTTCTTTCACTGCTTTTTGTGCTCGCTTAACAAGCTCTTTAACTTTTGCCATTCTTTGTTTTCGATCTATCTCTGCTTGTTGTTTTCGCTCTAGTTCTTCAAGTTTTGAAAGACCTTGCTTAGCAACTTCTCTCAAAGTAGAGGTTTGTTTATAGTCATTTATATTTGCTTGTTTAAGTTTTAGTTGAATTTTATCAAGTTCAGAGAGTGATTCTCTATATTTCCCCTGATCAATAAACTCTTTTGCTAAGAGGTAAGTCCCCTCCAGAAACTCTAACTCTTCAGAATTGAATTTTTTAATTAGTTTGTTCTTACTATTTTTTATCTTTTTCTTTTTATCAAGAAGTCTCGATTTTTCTTCTTTGCTAATAATTTTTTTTACAGGTTTTTCCTCATCTAACATAACCCATAATCCAATCAGTACTACAGCATAAATTAAAAGTTTCTTTCTTTTTTCTGGGTCCTTTAATTTGTCTGCGAAGGATCCAGAAGATGCCGTAGCTCCAGCGTCTAAAGCAAACTCTCCTCCAGATTTTTCAGCAAAAAGCTCTCTTACGCTAGTTTTTTCAGCATAATCTTCAGAGACCTCTACAATTTCCTCTACTTCAACCATCTGATTTTCTTCAACCGGCATGAGTCGTTCAGACTCTTGTTGAATAAGTTCTGAAATAACATGAACTGTAAAGGTTGTACTCCCTATTATAAACTCATCGTTATTGGTCAATCCTGATTTATTAATTCTTTCGCCATTTAATAACGTACCATTACCAGAATTTAAATCTTCAATAACACATGTAATATTATTTTTCTTAAGAATTGCGTGTTGACCAGATACTTCGGGATCATTTAATATGATGTCACATTTTTCAGGATCACGGCCAATTATTGTTTCTGTCTTATCGACAATAAATTTATCAAAGGGAGCTAATTCACCAAAAATTTCTAACTCAAACCTTGCGAAAGCTGACATAACCTGAGTCTTGTCATCATCACCGTAGGTATCTACTCCGAATTCCTCTTCAGTGTATTCTCCATCTTCAAAACCTTCTTCTGCCACATTTCCAGCTTCAAAACCCTCGGTAGCTTCATCCCCGAATAGTTCGTCATCATCTTTTGATTCAGGATCGAAACCTTCTTCACTTAGGTTGAACATTCCGGTTGGTTCATCAACACTTCCTTCATCATCACTAGGAACCGTGTTAGTTGGTGCCCCATCAATATCAAAATCATCATCAGAGTTATTTGAATCCCCAAAGTCTGTACTCGTAAAATCAGGACTTTCAGCAAGCTGTTCTTCATCTACAGCAACTTCTTCCTCTGTAGACACAGATTCATTACTGGTAAAACCAGGGTTATCTATGACCTGGTCGCCCTCACCATTGATTATAAAATCATCTTCCAAAGTATTGTCGGCGTCTCCCCCTGGTGGCGAAGTATCCGAAGGTTGCTCCATGATCGTGTTTGTCTGATCATTAATATCAGAGGAGGGTAATGTTTGGGTTTCATTACTAAGCATGTCTACTGGTTCCGATATTATTTGAGCTGAGTTTAGTAATCCAAAGGTATTAATTACATAAGGGCCAATCGTAACAACATCACCATTGTTTAATTCTTTTGAATCTGTGAGAACACCATTTATAATGAGTCCTCCAAATCCTGACACTTGATTTATTTTCCAACTTCCTGATTTAAAAGAAATTCGAGCATGTTCACGCGAAACCTTTTTATCGTCCAAATGAATATGGCAATCCTCGGATCGACCAATATAGAAAGAGATTTCCGAATCATCTAATCCAATGATTTCTGAGGACAAATCGACCTCGTCTAAATGTGTATTATTTTTGAATACACTTAATTTCATCTTTAAACTTTCCCATTTCTTTTTCTACGGTTCTAATATTTTTCATTGCATCTTTGTATCTTTCATCTTCTTTATGCGCTTGTAGTAATCTTACAATTGAACAATAAGAAACCACTGCTGCAGTATATTTCAATCCATCAGCATCCCTTCTTGCTTTTAAAAATGCTAACTCAATTTCTTCATCTAGCCTTTGTTTCGAACGCTCTAAATGAAAACTCGCCTTTCCATTATTTGGACTTAAAATAAGTGCTAATTCAAATTGCCGAATTGCTCGAAAATAATTACGTTCTCTAAATTCTCGCAATCCTCTATGAATAATAGCATCCAATTTCCTCTGCACTTCCCTTGTTTCAGAAGTTTGCTTTCTAAGTGCATCTTGTAAATTTATCTTCGTCGATTTTTCTTTGCTTGATTTTGTTTTTTTTATAACGGGGGGAGGAGTGTCCTCATCCAAGACAACCCAGATAACTAACGCCGCAACAATAATTATCATAATACGTTTGCGACCGGCATCGGCTTGCTTCTTTCTATTCTTACTTTTTTTCTTCTTTTTCTTCTCATTTAATAATCTACGTTCTTCCTCTTCCTCTTCATCTTCATCTTCATCATCTTCATCCTCATCATCAACAAGGGCCAATTCTTTTGCTTGAATATCAAATCGATTAAATTTATATACTGTGGCGCCAATGATAATCTTATCGCCATCAATGAGACTATGTTGGGTGATTTTTAAATCATTAATAATCAACCCATTTTGTGAAGCAAGATCAGTCACAATATAGCGGCCATTATTTAAAATAAGCTCTGCGTGCTCTCTAGAAGATTTGATATCCAGTACTTGGATATCCGCAGTTTCACCTCTTCCCATTATAACTCTGTTACCAGTCAGATAATAAGAACTTCCCTTGTTTTTGCCTGTCATACAAAGAAGCCGATAATGAAGTCCGACCTCCTCAGGGGGAAGCATATTTCTAATTAATTTGACATTAAGTGCGCTCATAACTATCTGCTAATCCTTTATAAAAGTGATATAAAAGGCCTTTGCAAAATTATCGACTCCCATCAACGCCGTGACACAAATTTTATAGTCAATTCCCTGTAATTCATAACGCCCCTCCTGTAAGTAGCCGCTATTACTGGCACTTCCATCGCACAGCTCGATGCAAGTTGCTCCAAAACCTTTTTCCCTAGAAACATCCAGTAAGCTCATATCAGAAGCTGCTGATTCTCTTATTCCGGTAAGGTCTTCACCTTCGAGATTTATATATTTCAGGTTTTTTTCTGAATTTAGAACCATAGTCGCTGTACCAGAACCTGCCATGAACTCTTTTAATAAAGAAACGTATTTTTCATCTGACTCAGCCTCTCCAAATTCATCGACTTCTTCATTTTGAAGTTCTCTATTTCTTTGTAGAATTGAATTAATTGAATCTCTTAATCCATCGAGCTCACTCATAAGATAACGACTTTTAAGATTTCTTCTTCGACCCCTCAGTGCGTCTTCAATCTGAAATTTTAGCTCTTCCAAAGGTCTGACTGTCATATAGTAGACAATTCCAAAGAAAATAATCGCGACAAGCATAGATGTGACTATTGATTCTAAATAGGCTTTTTGTGATTTTGTAGCTTCAACAGCTAGTGATTTTGGAGCGAATCGAATCGCAATAATTCCCACGGCTTCGAAAACACCGATCTTTGCATTATAGGCCATGATTTTTTTACCAATTCCAATTTCATCACCAGATAAAATCTTCTTATAAACTTTTTTACCATTATCATCACTGGTTTTTAAAGCCCACTCTCTCACCTGAACAGATAATGGTTCTGAAATATAGTCATTTAGTTTTTCTAGCGGTCTAACAATTCTTCCTTCAAGGTCAAATAGTTGATAAGTTTGTACACCATCTTCTTGATTTAGAAACTCTGTATTAACCTGGTCTAAGTTTTTTGACTCTAGTGCTCTCGCATTCATTCTACCAATTTCTTCCGCATAATGTGCCCCTCTTTTTGCTGTTTCATATAGTAGAATATTTTTAGTCGATTGAAGAACTGGTGTAATGATGAGAATCACAGATGTAATAATAAAAACAGTTAATATAATTCCAAATAAAATTCGCCACTCGTATTCTTCATTAATACCATGGACAATTCTCATGAGTTTATATTTAAATAAATGAAGTATTTTTCCAGGCAAGTTATCAGGAGCGACTCCTCCATCTAGAAAAGACTCTTCATCTTCTTCTTCGTCCTCCTCAGAAACTACTTTGTGAATCAATATCTTTTTTTCTTCGACATATACAACCTGCATAATCAAATGAGGTAAGGTTATTTTGTCCCCATTCTTTGCAGTTGCCCTTTTAATTATTTTACCATTTAAGAAGGTTCCATTTGAACTATCGAGATCAACAATATAAGCAACATCATCTGTAACTGTGATATTCATATGTTTTTTTGAAATTCCATCGATGGTCAAAATGATGTCGCACTCATCTGATTTTCCAAAGATTGTTTCTCCGTCTTCTAAAACGAACTCTTGACCTCTTAACTTTCCACCAATTACTACTAATTTATACATACTGCCTCTAAGTTATCACCTATTTTTAAATTTCCAGGTAAGAATCCTCCACTGAACTCTAAACATTGTGTGGCTGTAAAATACATCAACGTCACTCTCCAGGGTTTTATATTTTTAATAATCTTTACAATCTTTAATTTCTTATCTAAAAACATCACATCAATTGGATATTTCATAAAACATGTATGAATTGATTTGCATGGCCTTATCCACAAACAATCAAATCCATCCAAAGACTTACTAAACATTAATCCCACTGTTCTCAAATATATTGTGTCAGCCATTTTTACTTTTTCTGCAATGACTTGATCACCCTTTGTAAGTTTCATCAACATTCTATTGATCCTCTAAGAATTGAAGGACTAGAGGTGCCGCTACAATTAAGAAAACAGCGGGAACGATTAGAAACATCATTGGAAAAAGGATTTTTGTAGCAGCTGTAGCCCCAGCTTTTTCAACCTCAGCTGATTTTTTCTGCCTTATTTCCATAGACAAGGCTTTTAGGATTGGACCGATTGAAGCACCAACCGAGTCTGCTGCAATCAAGGTTGCACAAAAAGAAGACATGGTAATCATATTAATTCTCCATGCCATATTTCTCAAAGCTTCTGCCCGACTTGCACCAACCTTTATTTCTTTAAGTAAAATTGTGAATTCTTCATTGAGAGCAGAAGGTTTTGCTTTTTCTACAACCTTAGTCATAGCTGCAATAAAATCGAGACCTGCTTCAACGGAGAGAGCAAGCATGTCTACAGCAAAAGGCATATTCATCGTCACATCTTTTCTTCGCTGTTCGATCTTTCCACTTATCCAAATATTTGGATAAATATAACCCACAATCGCGATAACGGGAATTAGTCCAAGATCCCAAGTTTCTTCAAGGAATGTTCTTAATGCCATAAACATGATGGGAAATCCTAAAATTAAAAACAATTTAAAAGAATAAAAATCCTCAGGCGTGAGATATTCTGTTAATCCACTACTTGCCAATTTTCTCCGATAAGCTTTCTTAAATTTAGACTTTGCCTTCATCTGTGCAACCATTGGTGAAGCATACCGCTTAAAAAATGGACGAGAATATTTTAAGATAATTCCATGATTATCTACGGCCTTTTTACTTGATACATCCGCATCTTCAATCTTTTCTTGGGCCTTGAATTCTTCTTCATCTTGAAACATCGTGTTCGTGATAATAAAAATAGCAATCCCAATAAATACAATAGCTGCCCACATTAACATGGGTATTTCTCCTATTCTTAAATACTTGCATTATAATGATGCACCTATATATAGATTACCAAATAGTAGAGAGTTTGCTTCAAAGTGGTAAATTTATCCAATTTTCAGAGAGATAGCTCGATTTAAAATGTGTCTTTTTTGTGGTTATTCTTGAGAAATAAACTCAATCTTTTCATGGACTTCTTTTATAAGATTCTCTGAAGACTTGATGCCTACTACCTTATTGATATCTGGAATATAATTGGGAGTATATTCAGATAAATAGGTTTTTTTGCATTCTAATATCCGATCATACTTCTTCTTTACTTGATCAACCTTAAGAGTTTTATTTTTAACCGCCTCTTTTAGGCCCTCGAGTCCAAGTTTTGCATGATTCATATCACGATATTCGATTATATCTGCTCCAGCAATAATTGCCATGGCGGCAGCATCACTTGTTGAATATCTATCAGCTATGGCCTTCATTTGCATGTCGTCGGTAATTATTAATTTTGTAAAACGTAATTCATCTCGAAGAAGATCATAGGCTTTTGAACTTAAAGAACAGGGAAGTTCAGGATCTAATCCTTCAATTATTACATGGGCCATCATGACAAATTCAACTCGGGCTTTTATAGCTTTTACAAAAGGTGGAAGGTCCATGCTTTTTAGGTCTTCCATATTTTTTTTAATAATTGGTAAATTAAAATGTGAATCAATTGAAGTATCACCATGACCTGGAAAATGTTTCGCACAGGCCAAGACTCCATTAGTTTGTAATCCTCGGATAGCAGATGAAACAAAGGCCGAAACTTTTCCCGGATCAGAGCCAAAGGCCCTATCACCAATAACTTTATTATCTTTATTACTTAAAACGTCACAAACAGGGGACAGGTTTACATTAACTCCACAGATGGCCAATTCTTCTGCCATAAGTTTTAAAACTTTGAAACAAAGTTTTGGTGATTCAGTTTTAGCAAGCTCTAGCATTGCTGGAATTTTAGTGAAGTGATTTTTAAACCTTACGACTCGCCCTCCTTCATGGTCTACTGCTATAAACAAAGGATATTCTTCTCTGAGCGCCTGGATACTGTTTACTAATTCTGCTAATTGCGCAGGTGATTCGTAGTTTTCACTAAATAAAATAACCCCACCAATATTTTCTTTTTCAATAAAATTCTTCTCTTCATCTGTGAGTATAGTTCCACTTATGCCAGTAAATACTAATTGTCCAAGATTACTCAATTATTTCTCCCTGATGCTACTTAATAATTTCCTACGATTCAGCTTCTATAGGTCACCTTTTTCATTCTTAAATCAATGTTTTTTTGTAATAGAAAGACCCTGAGACACCCAAAACATCTTTGATAAATTATTTTTATTATCAATAAAGTAAAAGATAGATTGTCCCGAAAACTTTAATGTGAATCTCCTTTCTCCATTACTATTTTTTCCATCATATTCTAAAGAGGCATTTGAAAAAACCTCATTTGGCATATTAAGATATTGTTCCTGAAAATAAGGATAGCCTGCCCAGATGACAAGTATCTTCATAGAGCCGGCTTGTCTCTTTGTTGCTTCATCAAGAAATCCCGTTAGATTTGCACATTCAATCACCTGAGAAAAATAACAATAGACACCAGTCATTGGCGGAAATTTCAGCCTCGATTCTCCCTGCCATTGTTTTTCGGGTGAGTTTAATTTAATAAGCATAGATTTATCTTTGGGCGATATTTCCATTTCTGTAAAATATTTTTTCTTTTCAAACCAAACAGTATACTGAGAAATACTTGGACGCATGACATTTACACCTTTCACAGATCCTGGAGTAGAGATGACGATACTTTTTTCGAGTAATTTTCTATCTGAGTTATAAGAAAAAATTTGTCGTTTGGTAATATACTGATTTTTAGACTTTATGTAGCCAGACTCTCTTCTTAATTCAAACTTTCCCGACTTATCAACGAGGTTGAAAGTAGTGACAATTGCCCCTCCACTAAGTGTCTTATCTTTTCTTAATGCCCTACTGAAAAATCCACAAGAGCTTATTTGAAAACAAATGAGAAGACGAATGAGAAAATTAGTCCTCATTATTTTATAAAATCTTCAAAATCTTTTTGATCTTTTTCTGTAGATCCATTTTCATCGATCTTGTCTTTTATTTTCCTTCTGAGATCATGATTATGATCAAACTCAAAACCAATTTTTGACATAGGAACTAAACCCGAGCGTGGATTTACATAGTCGACATTATAGATTATTTTTGCTTTTCGAAGATTAAAAACTTCTCCTTCGAATAGTAATGTCATTTCAAAGGTTTTATCAGAATCTTTAAAGTATAATTTTTCACTCTCGCTTGAAATAAAAGCTATTCCCTTATACGAGACATCTAAAACTCGAAAGCCAATGAGCTCCTCTTTAATTTCAGAATCAACAGAATCTTGCAGTTTTAAAATTTCATCATCAGTTAGTTTCTTAAACTTCTGAAAGACTTGGTGATTTGATTCAATTTGTTTATTAATAAAGATCAAATTGGATTCATTCGAATCGACACTCAACTTGAAATAAGTATAAACATGAAAGTGAGGGTAAGTTAATAATCTCTCATTTCCTCTTTTTTCAATTTTAAAAACATGAGGACTAAGTTCTAACCAAAAATCTTCATTGCCCAAGACTTCGACAACTTTTCCTTTGGTATAATAATCTATTCCACGGATATTAAATTGTACGAGTAAATCTTTAGGCTTCCAATCGTCAGAAATATTGCCATTTCTCAATCGCAATTGCTGAGTTCTCTCACCCTCTGCATCATCACCATGGCTATTTATTACCTTGCAAAGGTCTGGAGAATCTCCCTTCGCCCAAATCTTCACCTCTCCAGAATCTGTAACAAGAGTAGATATGCGACTACTAAGCTCACTCCATTCCAACTCTACAAAGTTTGAATTATCCTTATTCATTTACAACGCCTCCAATACATTTATTAAGATAATGTAGTTACTTGTCTTAATAGATGTATTGACTCAAGTGCCTTTCCACATCCCCTCACAACAGAAGTTAAAGGATCCTCAGCTAGAGAAACCGGCAGACCTGTTTTTTCTTTGATAAGGACATCTAAGTTAGCTAACAATGAACCACCACCAGCTAAAATTATTCCATTATCAACAATATCTGCAGCTAACTCTGGAGGTGTTTTTTCCAGTGAAATTTTAATAGCTTCGACAACTTCTGAAATAGGATCAGATAATGCATCCCTGACTTCATCCGAAGTTACTTCAATAATCTTAGGTGCGCCAGCAATTAAATCTCTACCTTTAACTTCAAAACTCTTAACTTCTTCATCAAAAGGATAAGCATTTCCGATCGAAATTTTAATCGCCTCAGCAGTTCTCTCTCCTATGAGAAGAGAATATTTTTTCTTTATGTAAGAGGTGATTGCTTCATCAAACTTATCGCCAGCAACACGTACTGACTTTGAGAAAACTATTCCTCCAAGCGAGATAACAGCAACTTCAGTTGTACCACCTCCAATATCAACAATCATATTTCCAGACGGCTCGGTAATAGGAAGCCCCGCCCCTATAGCGGCAGCCATAGGCTCTTCAATTAAATAGACCTCTCTTGCTCCTGCCTGCTCAGCAGATTCTTTTACAGCTCTTTTTTCAACTTGAGTAATTCCAAAAGGAATACAAATTATTATTCTTGGTTTGATTAATTTTGAACCGATTAAAGATTTTTGAATAAAGTATCTAAGCATAGCTTGAGTTACTTCAAAATCTGATATCACACCGTCTCTCATAGGGCGAATTGCTTTAATTGATCCTGGGGTACGTCCCAACATCTCTTTAGCTTCACGACCAACAGCTAATACTTTACTGACACCTTTAACTCCTTGATGAACAGCAACAACAGAAGGCTCATTAACAATTATTCCTCTATCTTTTGCGTACACCAAGCAATTAGCAGTACCGAGGTCAATTGCTAAATCATTTGAAAACCAATCTACGAACTTTTTAAACATGTTATATCCTTTTAGGCTTAATTAATCCCAAGTGTAATGTCTTACCTTTTCACCACGGTCAGCTATATCTGCCATGGCCTCAATACCTAACTCAATATGGATGTCAGTGTATTTTTTAAAAACAGATTTTGCTGATTTTTTTGTTTTGATTCCACCTTTTTTCATTGGACAGTCAGAGATTAGCAAAATTGCACCGATGTTAACTTTACTAACGAAACAGGTTGTAAACAAGGCTGCAGTTTCCATCTCTACCGCCAAAACCCTCTCTTCAATAAGGTTCTTCTTAAATCTTTCATCAAATTCCCAAAACCTAAAATCAGTTGAGTGAATTGTTCCGGTACGGTATTCCAACTTATGTTCAACTAAAATCTGAGAAACAAATTTTTGAATTTTAAATGTTGGGAGAGCTGGTACTTGTGGGGGTAAGAAGTGCTGACTCACTCCTTCCCCTCGTATCGAAGCAATTGGTAAAACAAAGTCACCTACTTTCAGTGACGGGTGAACTGCTCCTGCTAGGCCCAAAAATAAAACGGCCTTAGGCTGAATAACAGAAAGCAGCTCTCCAATAAGTGCTGCCATTGCAGATCCGACACCAAATTCAACAATAGTCACTCTTGCTTTTTTTGAAGAAGAGGCCTTGAAGGCAGAACCATGGGTGTAATAATGGTCATCTAATAAAGCATTAAATCTTTGAGTATAATAATGAAAATTTGTCAAAATAACTTGTTGCTGAAAATCTTCAAAGTCATGACCGGTGTATCGTTCAAGCATATCAATTGCAATTTTTTTCTTTTCTTGATTCCAATGAATACGTCTTGACCGAAGTAACATTCTCTTCTGAGCGAGGGGATCCATTTTTTTTGTTGAGCGATTTAAAACAGGTGTGTTGCCCAGAAGATCATCTTCTTGAGCTAGAAGCTTATTAGTTTTAACAATCTTAGACAATTTAGCTAAATCAATTTCTTGTGAAATCTTTTTTACTTTTGCTTTTGCTTTTGCTTTTGCTTTTTTATTAGTTTTGCTTTTTTTAGCAACCGTCTTTTTGACTACCATAGTCATTCAACCTCATTCTATGAAAAAAAATACCTGAAAAATTTATCACTTACATACTTTAGGTGACAACTATTAATAACAGCTATATGGCGTCAAAAGCTTTTAAACCTTGCCAGTAGCGATATCTTTTACTAATATAATTTCACCTACACAACCAAGGCGCGACGCAACATTCGGAGTTAACATGGGTCAAGGCAGAAAAAGACAAACATTAAAAATGAATAGAAAAAAATCTCAAAGAAAACTTAAAGCTAGACTCAAAAGGGCGATTGAAGCAGGCAAAAATAAATAATAGCCAAAATAACTCTATTTTTGAAATATATTATTGATTTTCCCACGTGATAGCTTCAAGGAAGACATTTCTTTAATCCACACATTTTCATTGAGAACCCATTTACCGGTCAGACCAGTAATCTCATTCTTAGCTCGAAGATAAGTATCAAGTTCATCTCTAGTTTCAAATAACTTCTCACCCAAAAGGTCTCCCACTATTTTCATTGAGTCATAACCTCTTATTTCAACTAGTCGTGGTTTCTTTTTATAGTCTTTGATAAAATGGGTAACAAATTCTTTGCTAATAGGCTTGATGTCGTCTCCTACAAAGTAAAGGTCGCCCAGCCTACGGCTTTTTCTGGAAAGCATACTTGACCTCCAGCTTGGGCCACCAATCATTCTCAATTTAAAGGCATCAAAATAAGAAAAAGAAGGAATTATCTGTAGAGCCTCTTTTGGAAAAGCAGGTATGAAAATCCAATCAAAATCTACTTGCGGTTTTAATGTTTGTATCCTTCGTATAGAACTCTTTTTCTCTAATGAGTGAATTTCTTTTAAGATGTCTAATTCTTCCTGCCGGCCACGTTTATATTTTAAGCCTAATAAATTTCCAACAGGATCTCTATAATCTGTAATTCCTTTATTAAAAGAAACAAGACCTGTTACTTCCACATCATTTTGTTTTGATTTTCTCCAGAACTCATCAACATATGCCTCTCCGCGCGAAGATTTTGGATAGAGTATCGCAGCTCTTCTCCCAAACTTATTAAGCATTTGTGCTGTGAATATTCTATTTATTTGAGATTCAATAGATCCAGGAACTTCTAACAAGAGATGATCTTTTTCTCCCTTGGGTAAATATATCTGACTGAGAGATATAAAAAGGATTCCATTCTTTTTAGCCTCAAGATATTCTTTTGTTGCTTCAGTTGAAAATAGTCCACCTACGATAACTCCCACACTATGTTTTTCTACTAACTCGCGTATGCGATAAGCGCCGACTGCTCCACTGCCTTCAGAGTCAACAATGTGAAGTTTGAATTTTCCATTAATCTTGCTGTTCTTTAAGAACTTTTTAAAACCGCTATCAATCCCAAGTAATGCTCTTTCTCCAAACTTTTTCTTTTTTACATGTGAAAGAGGAAGGACGATCCCAATCGCAAGTTGATTCATTTTTGTATGATTCTCAACTTTAAAAAAGAAATTTTCTACCAAGGTAGCAATTTCTTCATTAGATCCAAAGTGATCTTTAATCCATACTAAAAACTCTTTAGCATCTTCCTTTTGCCCTTTATAATAGATCGCTTCAGCTTCAACATATGCAAGATAACCAATAACAAGAGGATGGTTCTCTTCATATTTTTCAATAAAATGAACTTTTTCCCTACTGTCTAATTTAAAAAAGGCAGATAAAAGATGTTCAAAATATGGATCTGCTTTAAGCTCAGCAAGGTTTTTTTTATCAATTAGATATAGAAATAAAGATTCGAGCAATTCCTCATCTCGACCTAATTCTTTAGCTACATTAAACATTAACTTCTGATATTTAGTTTTTTCTGGATCAGATAAAGTTTTCCACTGAACTAATTTAAGGTTAACAAATGACTTTTCTAAAAATCCTAGTTTGTAATAGCTGCTGGATAAATTAAGGTATATCTGTGCGGTTAAAGCTTCATCTAATGTCGAATGCGAAAGACCTAGATCAAAATTAAAAATAGCTTGTTCATAATTGCTCTTAGAAAATAAGATCACTCCCATCAGATTTCTTCTCATTGCTTTTTCTGTAACTAATAGTCCTGATTCAGATATATTATTCAATATTTTTAATGCAAGTGCTGCATCACCTTGCTTATAACTTACTTTTACATTTTCAATCGTTCCTAAAAATTTTTCTGAATACAGGTCTGTTCGAATCCCTTTTTGGATCAAGCTGACACCGGTACACCCAATTAAAATAAGAAATTGAAGAATCAAAATATACTTAATAATTTTCATGAAAATACCTTCTCTTAGTTAGGCCATTATTCTAGCTATGATTGGGCATATATTAAAGGTTCAATACTTGAATTAATTGGATTACTTACTAATAAATATTAGTTTTTCGCACAGTGCCAGCGTCAATGGAATAGATTTTTCATCTTCTCTAGAAAACCACGAGACATAGGAGCTGTCCCCTCGTCTTCTATCTCCATTAACCTAACAAAGATTTCCCTTTGCTCAATGCTTAGATTAGCCGGAGTTTCGACATGGATTTCAATATACTGATCACCCTGACCATACCCACCAAGCTTTTGAATTCCTTTATTTTTAAGTCTCATTTTAGTACCAGACTGAGTTCCTGAAGGAATATTAACTGATACTTTTCCATTAAGCGTTGGAACTTCTACTTCAGCTCCAAGAGCTGCTTGAGAAATACTAATCGGCACTTGGCAATAAACATCGAATTGGTCTCGTTCAAAAAGGTCATGTTCGTTAATGCTAACGACAACATAAAGATCACCACTAGCTCCACCACTTAGGCCAACATCACCTTCACCAGATAATTTAAGTCTCTGACCTTCATCAATTCCTGCTGGTACTTTTACAGCAAGCTCAATTTGTTTTTTTCTTCTACCTTCACCGTGACATTTGTTACAAGGATCAGAAATCATCTGACCAGCCCCATGGCATTTCGGACATGCTGAAGCGACAGTAAAAAATCCCTGCTGTCTTCTCACTTCACCAATTCCATTACACATGTCACATGAAGTTGGTGTTGATCCATTTTTTCCACCAGATCCGTGACATTCACCACATTTAACATTTCTAGTTAGAGAAATATTTTTTTCGATTCCAAAAGCCGCTTCTTCAAAATCCACATCTAATGTCATTTGTAAATCATGACCTGGCCTATGTCTTGAACGACCACCACGTCTTCTTCCACCACCTAGAATATCTCCAAAGATATCTCCAAAGATATCTCCAAGGTCAGCAAAATCTCCGGCACCGCCAAACCCACCAAATCCTTGATTTGGATCCATACCTGCATGGCCAAATTGATCATAGCGTTGTTTTTTGTCTGGAGTTAAAAGAACATCTGCAGCTTCAGAGGCCTCTTTAAATTTTGCTTCCGCACCAGCATCGCCAGGGTTTCTATCTGGATGATACTTCATGGCCATCTTACGATATGCTTTTTTAATTGTGTCGTTTTCTGCACCACGATCAACACCTAAGATATCGTAAAAATCTCTTTTATTACTCATGAATCCTCTCCATCCAAATATAATAGTGGCCACCTATAAGGCAGCCACTTTTTATCATCTATAATTTAAAATATCGTCTATCTATACTTCTTTAAAATCTGCATCTACAACATCTTCATCCTTAGCACTTGCACCAGGTTGTTCACCTTGTGCTTCTGCAGCCTCTGGTCCCCCACCTTCTGCACCCGGAGAACCTTCTGCCCCCGGTTGTTGATAAAGAGCTGAGGCAATTTTATGACTTACATTTTGAAGTCTTTCAGTGGCAGCTTTTAATTCATCTAAGGTTTGGCTTTCAAGTTTAGATTTAGCTTCAGTAACAGCTTCATTTAATTCTTTTCTTGATGCTTCATCAATTTTATTTTCTTTGTCATCTTGAATCATTTTTTCAGAAGAAAGAATAAGAGCATCTAGACTATTTCTAGTATCAACAATTTCTCTTTTCCCTAGATCAGCTTCTCTATTTTCCTCAGCGTCTCTAACCATCTGTTCTATTTCTTCTTCAGACAATCCTGAACCGCCAGAAATTTTAATTTCTTGAGATTTACCTGTAGCTTTATCGTTCGCTGTTACGTGAACAATTCCATTTGCATCAATATCAAAAGTCACTTCAATCTGAGGCACACCTCTTGGAGCGGGAGCAATTCCCGTAAGATCAAATTTCCCAAGAGTTTTATTATCATTAGCAAATTCTCTTTCACCTTGAAGTACGTGAATAGACACAGCGGGCTGATTATCTTGAGCTGTTGAAAAAGTTTGCATTCCTTTCTTTGGAATAGTTGTATTTTTCTCGATTATCTTTGTGAAGACACCACCAAGAGTTTCAATTCCTAATGAAAGAGGTGTTACATCTAAAAGCAGAACGTCTTTAACATCACCAGCTAATACACCACCCTGAATAGCGGCACCGGCAGCAACAACTTCATCAGGATTAACACCTTTTGAAGGCTCTTTTCCAAAGATTTGTTTAACTCTTTCCTGAATTGCAGGAACTCTAATAGATCCTCCTACTAAGATGACTTCGTCAATCTCTGCAGTCGTTAATCCTGAATCTTCAATACATGTCTTGCAAGGAACATCTAATCTAGCGACGAGATCTCCAATTAATGATTCAAATTTTGCTCGTGAAAGTGAGATTGTTAAATGTTTTGGTCCTGAAGCATCTGCTGTAATAAAAGGAAGATTTATTTCCGTTTCAGTTACATTTGATAATTCATGTTTTGCTTTTTCTGCAGCTTCTTTTAATCTTTGAAGCGCCATATGATCATTTCGTAAATCAACACTATTATCTTTTTTAAATTCTTCAGCAAGCCAGTTAATGATACATTCATCAAAATCTTCACCACCAAGGAAAGTATCTCCATTTGTAGCTCTCACATCGAAAACACCATCAGTCGTAATCTCTAAAACAGAGATATCAAATGTACCACCACCTAAGTCAAATACAGCGATGTTCTTATCCACCTTAGTATCTAAACCATAAGCAAGAGCGGCAGCAGTTGGCTCGTTTATGATTCTTTTAACTTCAAGTCCAGCAATTCTACCGGCATCTTTAGTTGCTTGTCTTTGAGCATCATTGAAGTATGCAGGAACAGTAATAACAGCTTCTGAAACTGTTTCTCCTAAATAATCTTCAGCAGCTTTTTTAAGTTTCTCTAAAACAATTGCTGAAATTTCTTGAGGAGACATTTCTTTTCCGTCAACTTTAACCCAGGCGTCTCCATTTTTATTTGCAAAGATCTCGAAAGGAGCTACTTTTTGAAATTTTTGAACTTCAGCAGCACTTGCTTTTCTTCCAATTAATCTTTTAATTCCATGAAGAGTTTTCTTTGGGTTAGTTACCGCTTGTCTTTTAGCAACTTGACCAACGAGCCTGTCGTCATTTTTTCCAAAACCAATTACTGAAGGTGTTGTGTTATGTCCTTCCGCATTTGCAATGATCTTGTATTTTCCATTTTCTAATACTGATACACAAGAATTTGTTGTACCTAAGTCGATTCCAATAATTTTTCCCATTTCATACTCCTCTTAATTTTAAATTTAATCTATATATAAGGATTTATTTTTAATCATTATTAACAATTACAACCTTTGCAGCTCTTAACAGTCTTCCGTTTAGCGTATAACCTTTTTGAAACTCTGTAATGATCTCATCATTTCCTTTACCTTCAGTAGGTTGAGCAGCTATAGCTTCGTGTATATTTGGATCAAACTTTTGTCCAAGAGTTTCTACTTGTTCTAAACCATTTGTTTTTAAAACTTCTACGAATTGCTTTTTTACCATTTCAATTCCTGTAAACACATTCTTTATTTTCTCATCTTCGTCAATTGCAATCGCGTCCGATGTTCTGTCTAGATTATCCATAACTTCTAACAATCCTGATAAAATCTTTTCTGAACCATATTTAAGAAGATTTTGTTTTTCTCTATCAAATCTCTTTCTTAGATTTTCCATTTCGGCAGCTAGATAATAATACTTTTCTTTAAAATCTTCTTCTTTCGGCTCCTTAGCCTTAAGCTCAGCTATATTTTCTTCTGCTTCAGTAGTTTCTTCAGCTGAATCTTCTTGCTTATCATTTATCTCTGTTTCAACTTCTGGATTAATCGGCTCAGTATTATCTTTTTCACTTGTAACTTCTGACATTTTTTCCTCTCTGCTTTAACTTCTTCTATCTTAAAAATGGTGGCATTAAGAAAAATGTCAATACTATATAAGAAAAAAATATGTGATGGACTTATAACATGCTGTATTCAGAGATTTTTTGCAAAGCGAAAAACTTCATTCATAAAGTGATCCATTTGTAACATCCCTTTTGAGTTCAGTATTAACAGGGCCCCCGAACTAGGTGTCAATAATTTCTGTGTATTCCATTTTTCTTTTAAATTCATAAAATGATCCAATTCTTCAGCTTGAAAAAAATCTCTCCCATCAACTCCCTTATTAGTTCTAAGTATTAAATACAATTTTTCTAATTTAAGTTGTTCAGGAGTTAGGTTTTCGACATCGTAATCTAGTAATTTATTTTTCCATTTATAACGGAGACCTTTTTCAAATAAAAAACCGGAACCTGAAGGCCCCATTGCAGCGACTGATTCCGCATTCCAATATTTTAAATTATGTTGTGATTTATAACCGGGTTTTGAAAAGTTAGATACTTCATAATGCTCATAACCTCGATCAATAAGATAATTAGATACTCCAAGATATTCATGTTCTATCCATTCATCATTAGGAATATGATCTTGATGAATATATTTCTCTTTTACTGTTAGAATATATAATGAGATATGCGGCGGATCCCATTTGAGAATTTCTTCTAATTCTTGTATAACATTTCTTTTGTCATTTACGGAATATGGAAGTCCGAGCATAAAATCAACAGAGTAGTTTATCCCTAAAGATTTAATATACTTAATTGTTTCTACTATTTCTTTTATTCGATGGACACGATCAAGGTGTTTAAGAAATACGTCATTATATGATTGAACTCCGAAACTTACTCTATTGACTCCTGTCTCAATCCAGCTTTCAATTTCTTCACTTTTCCACCCTCCAGGATTAACCTCCAAGGTAAATTCATATTCCTTTGAAAAACCATGTAGCCTATGATCAACCCAGTTTTTAATAAGCTTTGGGCCTGACATTCCCCATAAAGAAGGCGTTCCTCCTCCTATATAAAGAGTTTTCAAAGGAGCCCAATCATAATTATTTTCTTTAAATAGTTTACTGTGAAAAGAAAAGGACATATCAAGAAAATTATTAAATTCACGAACTTGATTTTCTGACTCTTTAATAGATTTGTAAAAGTCACAATAATTACAAAGGTGACGACAGAAAGGGAAATGAATGTAAAGAGAGTTTACAGTATGCAATATTATTCCATAGATTTAAAGATTGTAAGAAATGCTATTGGAAGACTATAATGGCAAAGACTAAAAAGGAAATATAAATGAAATACATTCAAAAAAAGCTAGATAATGGCCTTGAAACTCTATTTATCAATTCGCCAGGCAGTACCTCGGGCTCAGTACAGATTTGGTTTAAAGCAGGATCTGCTCTCGAAGAAGATACAAATCAAGGAATCGCACATTTTCTAGAACATATGTTTTTTAAGGGAACTAAAAAAAGACCGGGACCATCAATGGCGCATGAAGTGGAGTCTTTTGGTGGGGAAATCAATGCTTTCACTTCTTTTGATTACACTTGTTATTATATAAATACACCCCAATCTCATATTCAAAAAACAACTGAAATTTTACTAGACATGGTTTCTAATCCACAATTCCTTCAACAAGACATTGATCCAGAAATTGGTGTCGTTTACGAAGAATATCGACGTTCGCTCGACAGTCCAGCTCAATATTCTTTTAGTCAATTACAAAAGTCTTCTTTTACAGATTCTTATTCACATATGATTTTAGGGAATCCAGATACTATACTCGGATTTTCAAGAAGCCAGCTAACTAGTTTTCGCTCAAAGTTTTATAATAACAATAATGCTTTTTTAGTCATTGCTGGAGATCTTAAACAACAAAAAGAAATCGAAAGTACGATTAATCAATATCAATTACCTACTGGGGAATTCTCTAACTTTCCACAATTTAAACTAAAGACAAGGTCCACAATAAATATTCATAATAAGGAAGTTAGAATGGCAGAGCTCACAATTGCTATTCAAGCACCAGAATTAAATGATCCTAATTCTATTGCCGAAGACTTGGCACTAAATTGTCTTGGTTCAGGAGAAACCTCCCCCCTATACAAAGAACTTGTTGTTAAATCTAGTCTAGCCAACTCAGCATCTGCGTCAACATTATTTATGACAAAAGGGGGAGTTCACATGCTTAGGATCAGATGCCCTTTTGAAAACTTAGACAAAGCTTTAAGTCGTCTTTATTCAACAATTTCAAAGAATACTAAAAGTGGCTTTCAAGATGAAGATATAAAAAAAATAAAAAATCATTATCTTGCTTCCAAAATTTTTGAAATGGAATCTTTAGAATCTTTTGCTTTTTCATTAGGACATAGTTATGCCCAATCAGGTGATATTGAAGCAGAAGAAAAGTTTCTTAAAAAAATGAAATCAACTCCAATGGATCATGTCAATGAATCACTTCAATCTATCTTTTCAAGAGGATTACACTTAAGCTTACAAATCCCTATGGATATTAAAGTCAAAGAAGCAAGAGCAATTCTCAAAATATTTCAAGCGAAGTTCAAGTCGTTTAAGACTAAATCCAAATCAAAAACTAAAAATATATCACCATATAAAATAACTAAATCCAAATATGACTCGCAGGTTCAAGTTGTAGAGTTAAAAACTGGATTACGTTTACTTTATAGACAGAACACACTCAATCCAACTTATGTGCTTCAAGCCTATATAAAAGGCGGCATTACAAAAGAAACACCTCAAACAAATGGTTACTATCATTTGATGACTCAATTATTAACACTGGGTTATAAATCTTTTCCATATGAAAAGTTAAAATCATTTTTAGAAGATCGGTCAGCTTCTCTTAATGGCTTCTCTGGTAAAAATGCTTATGGCCTAAGCATGCACGGTCTCTCAAAAGATTTCTCCGAATTATCCGAGTTATTTTTGGGATCTCTTTTAGAGCCTACTATGCAAAACAAATTCCTAAAGCATGAGAAGGTAATTGCAAAAAGAGTTTTAGAAAATCAAACAGAAGATCCTATTAAAACTTGTTTTCATGAAGTTGCTAAGCTCTTCTTTGGAGATCATCCTTATTCCTTTAACTCTCTTGGAACTGTAAAGAATATAAATAAAGCTACTAGTAAATCATTGTTATCAATCCATCAAAATAATTTAGCAAAGAATGATATTTTAATTACATACGTTGGTGATTTAAGTTTAGATGCTGTCCTCAAAAAAATAGAACCGTTATCTAAAAAGCTAAAGTCCAAAAGACCAAATAATATTGCTAAGAAAAAAATTATTTCAAGTAGAGGTGTTCATAAGTTTATAGAGTTTGATAGAGAACAAACTCAAATTTTTCATGGGTTTCCTATAGGGGGAATCGAAGCTACTGAACATATTGTTCTCAAGATGCTCTCGACTCACCTCTCTGGCCAATCTTCTGACCTCTTTGTAGAGGTTAGAGATAAATTAGGCTTATGCTACACCATTCAGCCAATCCATTTTATTGCCCTAGAGTCAGGTTACTGGGGAATTTACATGGCAAGCGGTAGCGAAAAAGTAAAAGATGCAATTACCGCAATTAAAAAAATTCTTGATGAAATTAAGATCAACTGCATTTCTAAGGATGAGTTTAATAGAATTAAAGTCATGATTGAAGGACAAAACCAAGTTAACATTCAAACCAATGACGACTACGCATCAGTCTACTCTGTTCCAACATTACAAGGCTGTGGTCTGGATTACTTTCATAAGAATAATAAAAAAATTAATGAACTAACTTATGATACATTTCAAAAAAAATTGAAATCTTTACTAAATGGAAAGTGGAATACAGTAATTGTCGGAAAAGAAGACGCTCGTTAAGATATTTAAGACGCTTTTATACTCTTTTGATTGGCTAAAAAAATAACGTCCGCCTCATGTCCTGAATAAATATTCATTTGTTGAGATACGATGGTCATCATACAAGTTAATTCTTTAAAAGTATTTGAAAGTATGTCATAGAAAGAATCGACTTCAAAAGCATCTGGAACAATTCCATTCAACCTGCTATAGGCGACTTTTCCAACCTCGTGGTAATAATTAAGATCGACAATTTTTCTATTAAAAGATTCTGAGAAAAATCCACATAGTAATAAGGCCGTATCTCCTATGTCGCGGAACTCTCTTCTTTGAGAAGCTTTAGACATATGACCACATTCTAAAAGTTTTTTTCCTAAGGTTTTATCTCTAACCTTGCCATCATTAACTTCAAAATATTCTGTTGAATGTGACAACTTATCCATCACTATACTAGAGTAATAAATGGCTTCATTTGGTATTGGTGTCGCAGTTATTTTATTAAGGCCCATGAGTTGGTCATAAAAGAATGTCTGCAATGATGTTTCTAAAACTATACTGTGTTTTTCTTTATCTATTTTATTCATCAATCCCCCAATGAGATTCTCTCTTATTTTATCAAAAGATTGGATTATTTTAAATATCTGGAATGAATTTCCCCTAATTTCAATAGCTTCCAATATACAATTCTCTTTATATTTTGACTTTCCTTTGCTAAAAGTACGTAAAACCAAATAGTTAGAGGATTTTATGACTGATAAAAATGACATTAATTCAACATATAAAGACTGGACGAAGCTGGCAATTAAAGAAACCAAGGGACTCAATCCAGAGCAACTTGCATGGCACACTCCCGAAGGTATTGTAGTCAAACCTCTTTATACAAAAGAAAGTTTAGTCAAAATAGAACATCAAGAAACAATGCCTGGACTTCCACCTTTTACACGTGGAGCACGGGCGACAATGTACACCGGACGGCCGTGGACTATAAGACAGTATGCTGGATTTTCGACAGCTGAAGACTCTAATGCATTTTATAGAAAAACTTTAGCTTCAGGAGGTCAAGGCATATCTGTTGCTTTTGATTTGGCTACCCATAGAGGTTATGACTCTGATCATGAAAGGGTAACTGGCGATGTTGGTAAAGCAGGTGTCGCAATCGATTCTATATTGGATATGAAAATTTTATTTGATCAAATCCCCTTAGATAAAGTTTCTGTTTCCATGACTATGAATGGCGCTGTTCTTCCAATACTCGCAGGTTATATTGTAACTGCAGAAGAACAAGGTGTTTCTCAAGATAAACTTTCGGGAACAATTCAAAATGATATTCTTAAAGAATTTATGGTGAGAAATACTTATATTTACCCACCTACTCCATCAATCAAAATCATTTCAGATATTTTTTCTTATACTTCTCAATATATGCCAAAATTTAATAGCATTTCAATCTCTGGTTATCATATGCAAGAAGCCGGAGCTAATGCCAAGCTTGAGTTAGCTTATACTCTAGCAGATGGAAAAGAATATATAGAAACAGCTTTAAAATCTGGTATGAAAATAGATGACTTTGCTCCGAGACTTTCATTTTTCTTTGGAATAGGAATGAACTTTTATATGGAAGTAGCTAAACTTCGTGCCGCAAGATTATTATGGTGTGAAATTGTACAGAAATATAATCCTCAAAATGTAAAATCAACTATGCTCAGAACCCATTGCCAAACTTCTGGCTGGTCGCTTACGGAACAAGACCCCTATAACAATGTCATCAGAACTACCATTGAGGCCATGGCAGCTGTATTTGGAGGAACTCAATCTCTCCATACAAATTCTTTTGATGAGGCTATTGCACTTCCAACCGAATTTTCAGCAAGAATAGCTAGAAATACTCAAATTATATTACAAGAAGAAACGGGACTCTCACAGACTGTCGATCCTTGGGGAGGATCTTATTTCATGGAAACACTTACCCATGAATTAGCCGAAGAAGCTAGAAAAATACTCAAAGACATAGAAGGTCACGGTGGTATGGCAAAGGCCATTCAAACCGGATTACCTAAAATGGAAATAGAGAAATCTGCAGCTGAAAAGCAAGCTCGTATTGATAGAGGTGAAGATACAATCGTCGGTGTTAATAAATACAAAGTTGAAAATACTGAGGAGTTTGAAATCTTGGAAATAGATAATGAATATGTCCGCAAATCTCAAATTGCACGACTTGTAGAGCTTAAAAATAATCGAGACAATGACAAAGTAAATAAATCATTAGATAATTTAACTCATTATGCGAAAACGGGTGAAGGGAATGCATTAGATTTAGCTATTAAAGCCGTTCGTGAAAGATGTACAATAGGAGAGATCTCATTAGCTTTAGAAAAGGAATGGGGTAGATTTAGTGCGAAATCTATGACGATCTCAGGGGTCTATGGTCAGTCATTTTCAAAAGACGAGGGATGGAATTTGCTAATAAAAGAAGTTAACCAATTTGAAAAAGATTTTGGACGAAGACCTAGAATGTTAGTAGCAAAGATGGGTCAAGACGGTCATGATCGCGGTGCAAAAGTTATTGCAACAGCTTTTTCAGATGTTGGATTTGATATTGACCTCGCCCCATTATTTTCAACTCCTAAAGAAGTTGCCAAGCAAGCGATAGAAAATGATGTTCATGTGATTGGTGTTTCAAGCCAAGCAGCAGGGCATAAAACATTAGTCCCCGAATTAATTAAAGAGCTAAAATTAGAAAAAGCTGAAGATATTATTGTTGTTGTTGGTGGAGTTATCCCTCAAAAAGATTATAGTTTTCTTTATAAGGCAGGAGCTCAAGGAATCTTTGGACCAGGAACCCCTATTCCAGAATCTGCAAAATTAGTTTTACAAAAAATAAGAGAGAGTCAAGAATAATGGATATTGATCTTCAGAAATTAAAAGATGGAGACAGGCGTACATTAGCAAAGGCCATTACTTTAATTGAAAGTTCAAATCCTAATCATAGAAAATCTGCAAATTTATTATTAGACAAAATAAAAAATAACCCGCACGACTCGATGCGCATCGGTATAAGTGGAAGTCCTGGTGTTGGTAAATCTACCTTTGTAGAAACATTTGGAGAATATCTTATTTCACTTGGTCATAAAGTTGCTGTGCTAGCAATTGACCCTAGCTCACCCATTGCTGGAGGAAGTATTTTGGGTGATAAAACTCAGATGGAAAAGCTTTCTCAAAACAAAGATGCATTCATTCGCCCATCGCCAAGTTCAGGAACGTTAGGTGGAGTTGCGAATAAAACAAAAGAAACAATCATTCTCTGCGAGGTGGCCGGATTTGATATTACTTTGGTTGAAACAGTTGGTGTTGGTCAATCTGAACATGACGTTGCTAATATCGTCGACTTCTTTCTTTTACTAATTCTTCCAGGTGGTGGTGATCAACTTCAAGGTATAAAAAAAGGTATTTTAGAATTTGCCGATCTAATTGTTGTTAATAAAGAAGATCTCAATTCAAATTTGGCAAAATCAACCCAACAAGAATATCAAAATGCATTAAGAATACTCAGTTCCGATGATCAATATCAACAAGTATTGACTTGTTCTGCAGAAAAAAATATTGGTGTCCAAAAGATCTGGGAGATTGCTGAGAAGAAACTACTAGCTAGACAGGTATCAGGCGCAACAGAGAAGAATAGAACAGAGCAAGAAATTAGGTGGCTAGATAAACTTATTATAGAGGGTTTACAAATTAAGCTAAAAACAGATCAAGACTGTCAAAAGTCTTATAATATTGCTTTAAATCAAATTCGCGATAAAAAATCATCAGCATTTGAATCTGCTCAGAATATTTTGAAATTATTTTTCTCTTAAAAAAGAAATGGTCTCATCAACAATTCGATTTCTAATACTATCTCTTTCTTGAAACATTTCATGATATGAAGTTGGCATAAATATTTTTCGACAAGTATCTAAGCTTTCACAAATTCTATTTTGCCTGGTCACTTCGGAATATAGGTCTTTACCTGCCTGAAATATCAAGATTGGCATCTCTTTTAATTTATGTTTATTTTTATATATTTTATGACCAATTCTTAAAGACTCTAAGACCCATTGATTGGTAGTCCCACCCATTATTAAATCTGTATTTTTTCGTTCTAAGTTTCTGGCCATTTGAAATCTTTCAAGGCAACGAGTAACTCTATTATTCTTAAATGGAGTATTAACATCTCCTTTACCTGAGCCAGAAGAGTATTCTGTTCCATTTCCAATCAGTCTAAGAACGTTCATGTAATTTTCAACAAGTCTTGGAGAATTTGCCCCCGTAATAATTTCAAGCATCGGTGCAGAAAGGACCATTTTAGAAAATGTTTTTCCTTTTTTGATCTGATGCCAAAGAGCAATTGCTGCCCCCATAGAATGGGCTATAAGATAAATATTTTCATATCTTATTTTTAATTCTTTAATATTTATAAATGTCTCAAGGTCTTCTATATAATTATCAAAATTTTTAACATAACCTTTATGTCCATCAGCAAGCATTCTTCCAGATTGTCCTTGTCCACGATGATCCATTAAATAAAAGTCATGCCCCAATTCATCTAAATCAAATACAAGTTCTGAATATTTCAAAAAAGGCTCTGTTCTTCCAGGAAGCATAACTATAGCATTCTTACTGCCTCGAATAATTTCGTGGTAACAAATTTGAATGCCGCCTAGTCCTTCAAAGAAATTTTGTGTTCCTTGGTTAAAGTATGGGATGACTTCATCATTCATCTTAGACTCATATGAAGAGTCTGTATTATTTGTTGAATTAGGATTTAATTTTTCTATCATAATGAATTCATCTTACTACGGGAGAAAGGTAATTTATATTGGGAAATATTAATTTTTATTTATTGATTATTAACCATAAAGGTCAGGCATTAACCTTCCTACTATTTAAGCTTATAAGAAGGTTAATGAAAATATTAAGATTATTGATTTCTTAAATATTTAAGAAAGTCTGAATCAGCAGAGAGTAGGAAGTTGGTGTCATCTTTTAATGATTTCGTATAGGCTTCCATGGTTCTAATAAATTCGTAAAACTTTGGGTTTTGGCTAAATGCCTTAGCTGAAATATTGGCTGCTGTTGCATCCGCTTTACCTCTAACCTCTTGAGCTTTTCTATAAGCCAATGATTGAATTGTTCGCAGGTCTCTAGAAATCCGGCCTTCAATTTTTGACCGCTCACCAAGTCCAATTGACTTTATCTTCTGAGCAATTCTTTGTCTTTCTGAAATCATTCTTTCATAAACTTTTTTCTCAACAGAAGCTTCGTAAGAAATCCTTCTTAATTGAACATCAATCAACTCAATTCCAAATTCACTTAATTCCGAACTTGCGGCTTCAGCAATTTTTAAAGAAAGCTTCTCTCGCCCAGTCTTGATAGGCGCTATTTCCCCAGTAACTTCTTCTTCAATTAATTCTCCACCTTCTGCCATTCTTTTATCCTGATCTTCTTTCTTCTGTTTAAGAGTATCGAGAATGTTATTAGAAGTTCTTACCGCCTCTACAAGATTATGATTAGAAATAACATCTCGTGTAGATGCATCTAAGACAGCGTCTAGTCTTGCTTTAGCACCTCTTTCAGATTGAACAGTTTGAATGAATTTTAACGCATCAACAATTTTCCAACGAGCAGTTGTATCGACAGCAATATATTTTTTATCTTTTGTAGGAATCTGATTGGGGTAACCATCCCATTCCAAAATCCTTTTATCTACATATCTGGCTTCTTGAATAAACGGCTTTTTAAAATGAACTCCCGCAGTAGTTACAGGCATTCCTATAGGTTTACCAAATTGAGTAATAATAACTTGTTTACCTTCTGAGACTGTATAGATACTTGATTTAACAACAATTAAACCGGCAACAAGAATAATAATTCCTAATACTTTTCCTAACCCTTGCATCTTAATTCCCCTTCCCTTTAAAGACAGGTAATAATCCCTTCACTTTAGGATCAACAATAGTAATTTTTTCAAACCTTGAAAATAAATTTTCCATTGTCTCTATATAAATTCTTTTTTTAGTAATACTCGGAGCACGTTTATATTCCTTTAAGATTTGAAGGAACTTAACGGTATCTCCGTGAGCATTATTTACAATCGCCGAGGCATAACCTTCAGCCTCAGATAATAATTTTTCAGCTTTACCTCGGGCTTCCGGAATAATTTTATTATATTCTTTTTCAGCTTGATTGATTATTTTTTCTTGTTCTTGTTTAGCGGAGTTTACTAAGTTAAAAGATGGCTGAACTAGTTTGGGTGGATTCACGTCCTGTAGTTTCACCGTTACTATAGTAATTCCGATATCATACTTATTAAGTACTTCTTGCATTAAAAGTTTTGCTTCTGTAGATATTTCGGCCCTACCGGTTGTTAAAACCTCAGTCACAAGTCTATCACCAACAACTCTTCTCATTATTGCTTCTGATACATCTCTAATATTCTTTTCCGGAGTTGAGGTTTTAAATAAGAATTTAAATGGATCTGAAATTTTGAATTGAACAACCCATTCAACATCTGCAACGTTAAGGTCCCCAGTTAACATTAAAGACTCAGATTCAAAGTTACCAGTTGAGTATTGAGTTACTCTTGTGGAAGAATTACTTGTCCTAAAACCAAATTCTGCCTGATGTATTTTTGTAGTTTGTACCTTTATCACTTTATCAATTCCTAATGGAATTTTAAAATGAAGACCAGGTGGATTTGTGACAATGTATTTTCCAAACCGGATAACCACAGCCTCTTCGTCAGGTTCTACGGTATAAAAGCTTGAGCTCACCGCAGAAATGAGAATGATGATTCCAAGAACAGGTCCCAAAAAGCCTGTCGCTTTTTTCAAATCATCAATTGTTTTTTGTAAATCGTCTTTAGCGTTTCTTTGCATTTTATTCTACCTCCATCATCAGGATATTTTCTTCAAGAACATCACCCTCAGATACATGAACAGCCTTAACTACACCGTCCAGACTTGATTTAATTTCATTTTCCATCTTCATTGCTTCGAGAATAAGAAGTGTTTGTCCTATAACAACCACATCTCCTTCTTTTACATTTATTTTTGTAATTTTACCAGACATTTTAGTGAATAACTCTCCCTCAGCGGAAGAGTTAAGGCCCGATGGCTTATATCCGTAATAAACATCAAATACTCGGTCTATATTGAGCATTTTTACAGGAAGATGCTGTCTAGCCATTTTTTCCCAGCTGATACTATCAACTGAACTAAAATAGCTACCCGCTAATTTTTTAATATATATTTTTTCTGTATTCATAACTTCATTGTTTTGAACTGTGGAAAACTCAAATTCTACTAGTTTACTGGAATGGATTATTGTTCTTGTTAGATCAATTTTAAGTTCATTATTTTCACTGTCGATTAGATAAGTTCTCACAATTAAATCCCCATCCTTCTGGCTTCTATACAAGCCAGCTTTTTATAGATATCTAAATAATTAATTTCTACGTTGACCTGTTCCTGCGGTTTTTCATCTACAATAAAAGCAGTCGAATAATTTCCTGCTAAGAATTTTTTATTTCGAACGATAACTTTATGTAGAGGAATATTCGTTTTAAGTCCTTCGACAAGAAGTCCATCAAGGGCACAAGTCATTTTTCTAATCGCTATAGACCTCAATAAACCTTTAGTTATAAGTTTTCCAACCATAGGATCAAAGTCTGGAGTCACTTCTAAATCACGATAGAGATAATGGTCAAATCGAGTCCCTTGAGGAAATTGTGACTCAAACCCTGTTACTTTCCCCGGACTTGGAAGCATGGTTATTGGATCTTCAGCACAGATTCGACACTCAATCGCATGGCCTGATCTAGTAATCCATTCCTGGCTTGGAATTCCCAACTCTTCTCCTAATGCAGCTTGAATCATACAGACAATCAAATCGATTCCTGTAATTTCCTCTGTGATAGGATGCTCAACCTGAATTCGAGTATTCATTTCTAGGAAGAAAAAATTTCTATCTTCACCCATAATGAATTCAACCGTTCCAGCTGAATCATATTTTACTGCCTGGGATAATTTAACCGCAGTATTACAAATTTTTTGTCTTAATTTTTCATCGTTACCAATAAAAGGAGAAGGGGCTTCCTCTATGATTTTCTGATGACGTCTTTGAATTGAACATTCTCTTTCAAAGAAATGATAAGTATTGCCTTTCTTATCTGCCAGTATCTGAACTTCGATATGTCTTGGATTTACAATTAGTTTTTCAACTAATAAATCTCCATTACCAAATGCTGCAGACGATTCTCTTTGAACTACTTCAAATTGATCTTCTATTTCTTTTTCATCTTTGCAGGCACGCATTCCTCGCCCACCACCACCCGCTACTGCCTTTAGTAGAATCGGATAACCTATCTCTTTAGCAATCTTTTTTGCTTCTGCAACTGTTGGGATCGCACTCGCAGAGCCTGGAATAACGGGAATATCAGCTGCTTTAGCAATTTGTTTTGAAATAGCTTTATCACCCATTTGCCTAACAGCTTCAACATGAGGTCCGATAAAGATAATATTTTCTTTTGATAGTTTTCGAGCAAACTCACAAGATTCAGATAAAAATCCATATCCGGGATGAACGGCGTCTATTTCATTTTCTTTAATAACTTTGAATATATTATCAATATTTAAATAAGTTTCTGCATTTGTGGAACCTTGAAGATGAACCCATTCATGACAAAACTCTAAATGCTTGGCATTGAGTTCATTGTCTGTCCAAACGCCTACAGCAACGTGTCCAAGCTCACGGCAAGCCTTTGCAATTCTCGTCGCAATTTCACCCCTATTAATAATTAATATTTTCTTTTGATTGCTCATAATTGAATATTCCCATGTTTTCTTTTGGGTAATTCAACTTTCTTATCTTTTAACACTTTAAAATACTCATAAAGCCTTTGTCTTGTTTCTTCCGGGAGTATTACGGAATCAATAAACCCTACTTCTGCCGCCTTATACGGATTAGCAAAGTTGTCTTCATAACTTTTTACAAGCTCAGCTTTTTTCTTATCGAATGCTGCTCCTGTTAAGTTCATAAGTTCTTTTCTAAAAACAATATTCACAGCACCCTCTGCTCCCATAACTGCAATTTCTGCAGTTGGGTAAGCAAGGTTTACATCGGCACGAATATGTTTTGACGCCATTACATCATAAGCTCCACCATACGCTTTTCTAGTAATCAAAGTAATCATAGGAACTGTGGCTTCAGCATAAGCAAATAGTAATTTTGAGCCATGTTTAATAATTCCACCATACTCTTGAACAGTTCCAGGTAAAAACCCTGGAACATCAACTAAGGTCAGAAGAGGAATATCAAAAGCATCACAAAGCCTTATAAAGCGAGCTGCTTTACATGAAGAATTGATATCTAATACCCCTGCGAGAACCGAAGGTTGATTGGCAACGATACCAATCTTAATTCCACCAATAGATGCAAATCCCACAATAATATTTTTTGCGTAGTCTTTATGAACTTCTAAAAAATGTGAGTCATCTACTATTTCGAGAATAATATCTGTCATCTCGTAAGGCTTTTTTGGATTCGTAGGCACCAGCTCTTTCAATTTAAGATTATCCCTATAGACAGGATCAGAGGTCAGTTTTTCTGATGGGGCCGTGAAGTTTGATCTTGGTAAATAAGCTAGCAACTCTCTCACTCTTTCAAAACATTCATCTTCATCAAAACATTTAAATTGTGCAACTCCAGATTTTTCATTATGAGTGCTTGCCCCTCCTAGTTCTTCTTTGGTAACTTCTTCATGAGTCACAGTTTTAATAACATCCGGTCCCGTTACAAACATGTATGATATTTTCTCAACCATAAAAATAAAGTCTGTCACGGCTGGAGAATAGACAGCTCCTCCGGCACAAGGACCCAGTATTAAAGAAATTTGTGGGATCACTCCACTCGCTTTTACATTCCGATAAAAGATTTCAGCATAACCTGCAAGAGCGTCAACACCCTCCTGAATTCTTGCTCCACCAGAGTCATTGATTCCAATAATTGGAATTCTATTCTCTAAGGCAAAATCCATTATCTTACATATTTTTTTTGCGTGAGCGGCACCTAGAGCACCTCCCCAACATGTAAAATCTTGGGAGTAGATTGCAACTTTTTGATTATTGATTTCCGCCACACCAGTGACGACACCGTCACCAAGGTAAATATTTTTTTCCATTCCAAAATCATTACAACGATGTTTTACAAAACGGTCAAACTCCATAAATGTACCGGGGTCGATTAATCGCTCGATTCTTTCACGTGCAGTATATTTTCCCTGATCATGTTGCTTCTTAATTCTGTCCTCACCGCCGCCGGTAAGACTTTTATTTCGTAGACTATGTAATAACTCGCGCTTATCTTCTAATAGAGTTTCTGTCATAAAAATGCCTCCTACAAACCAAATCATTTTATCTCTTTGATCCCTAGGAGGCTATCTTGTTGCGTTAACTTTTTACTCTCCGACTGCTTTCTTCCTCTTATCTAGTCCATATTTTTCAACTTTCATAATCAGACTGGCACGTGATACACCGAGCTCTTTAGACAGTTTTGACTTATTGAAGTTGCACCGCTTGAGTCCTTCTCTAATCATCATATGCTCAAGTTCTTCTAAAGCGGCCTTTAAAGTCCCTCCAGTGTTTATGCCCCTAGATGCTGCTACCGGTCTATCACCGTAATCCAGGATTCTTTGGCTCAAGTTGTCAGGTGTGATCGATTTATCGTCACCTGCAAGAACAACAAGTCTCTCAATTTCATTTTCAAGTTCACGGACATTTCCAGGCCATGAATAATCAAGCAATTTTTCCATACATTTCTTCGAAAATGTTTTCATTGCCTTTCCTGACTCATCACATCTTTTCTTAAGAAAATGATCCATCAAAATCGAAATATCTTCATTCCTATCTCGAAGGGGTGGAAGATTAACTCCAATCACATTTATTCTATAAAATAGATCTTCTCTAAATGTTCCATTGGCCATCATTTCTTTCAAATTCTTATTTGTGGCAGCGACAATTCGAACACTCGCTTTCCTGGGCGCTTGCGCACCAACTGGAAGGTATGTTCCCTCCTGAAGAACTCTAAGAAGCTTAACTTGCATACTCAAACTGGTATCTCCAATCTCATCGAGAAACAGAGTTCCTCCATTAGCAACTTCAAATAGACCCTTCTTGTCTTTGATTGCACCTGTAAAGGCCCCTTTTACATGCCCAAATAATTCTGAATCAAGAAGATTATCATTAAATGCAGAACAGTTAACTGCAATAAATTGGTTCTCTTTACGTGGAGATGTGTAATGAACGGCCTTAGCAACAAGTTCTTTACCTGTCCCATTTTCACCTTGTATAAGAACAGATGATTCAGATTTTGAGATCTTTTCTAAAAGATTATAAATCTGCTGCATCTTTTTCGATTTACCAATCATTGAATGATATCGATACTTATCACCAAGCTCAGAATTCAGTTCGCTAATTCTATCTTCTCTCTTAGAAATTTCCTCATGGAAAGTAACCACCTCATCTGCAACGAGGTCTACGAGCTCTGTTAAATATTCAATATCATCATCAGATAAATGTTTAATATGCTCTATGCAGCCTTTAGCATCCGCTTCTGTAGCCCCATGTTTAACAAATAGTTTTTGTAATTGTTTAACTTCTTTATCAGTGATGTTCTCTTCTACAAATGGGTAGGCCAGTACAGTCCCAAGAACTTGTCCATCAACGCAAACTTTTGCCATAACTCCTTTTACGTGGGGAAAGAAAGAGTCAAAAACAACATAATTTGAATCAATGTTGGCCAGTTCATCATAGATTTTTTCTATATCCTGAGTTAAAAAATCATAACCATGATTTAATCCCATTTGGACTTTGAAAAAATGATTTTTAATTTCATAACCTTTTTCTAATTGATTACTTCTCACCTTATAGTGACTATCAATGTAAAATTGCTCTACACCAAACCATTTGCTAAGAATTTCTTCTAACTTTGCAATGACATGAAGTCCCTTAATTTCTTCCCATTTAATCATGACAAGCTCCCAACGTGCTTAATAAGTTGACAATAATTTGTCGTTTGGAAACAAAAGACAAAAATATGTCTATTTATTTTCCAGTCT
Organism: Bacteriovoracaceae bacterium; assembly: GCA_018675575.1. Taxonomy (GTDB): domain Bacteria; phylum Bdellovibrionota; class Bacteriovoracia; order Bacteriovoracales; family Bacteriovoracaceae; genus M0603. The sequence goes on from JABGXW010000029.1 coordinate 90,166, forward strand.
GTACAACTTTTCGGCACTTATTTCGTAAAACTTGAACTGGTAAAAGAGAAGAATTGCAAAAATATTAATCATACAGTTAAGTCGGCTAGCATGTAAGTGTCTAGATTTATTATGAATCCCTACTGATTAGTAGAAATTGAATTTTCGTCAGAACTGAATGATTTTTCGACATTTCTAACGACCCTTTTGTAGAAGTTTGGAAGATTCCAGTCTTGTGGACCTACAAACTTCACTAAATGGTTGCCAATATTATCAAAAAGGTATGTTTCAGGGACTTTAACAGTACCAAATAAAGGTAAAGTTACTCCTGTGGGATCAAGGGTAAATTTTATATTTTGAGGAACGTCCTTAAACTTACGTAAAAACTTTTTAACTTTTTTCACATCATCATTAACAGCGACAATATAAAAGTTTATTCCCATGTCTTTAAATTTTCTAGAAAATTCTATGAAGCTTGGAAGCTCTCTTTCACAAGGAGCACACCATGTTCCCCAGAAATGAACCATGGCCCCTTTTTTTGATCCTCGAATAATATCAGCACTTGATATGGGTGTGTTATTCGTAACATTGTACATTGTAAATTCAGGCAGCACTTGAAGAATTTCTCCGGTTGAAGATTGCATTTTATCTATTTTACTTTTTTCATAAAAAGCATAACCGAATGTTAAACAAATTAAGAGAGTAATCGATGTTAGTTTAGAAGTTATAGTCACTTATTTGAGCCGTCCATTAGAACAGAAAAGCCTTCCAATTTGGAAGGCTTGTACTTATTGTATTGTTTTTTTAATTAATCAACTAAAGCGATGTAACTCATTTTAGCATTGTCACCAACACGTCCATCTGCAAGCTTCATAACTCTTGTATATCCACCGTTTCTATCTTTAAACTTTGGTGCCACTTCAGTGAAAAGCTTTTGTACAGCCGCTTTATTATTAAGCTTGCTAAAAGCTAATCTTCTGTTCGCTACAGTATCTTCTTTTGCCAACGTAATAATCTTCTCAACATAACCTTGTACAGCTTTACATTTAGCGTGAGTTGTCTTGATTTTCCCATGATCGATAACTTCAATCATTAGATTTTTTACAAGAGCCTTTCTGTGAGCTGGTGTCGTACCAATTTTATATTTTTTTCTTGAGTGTCTCATAATTTACTCCTACTCCGGCCTATTGCCCGTTGTCAGCATCTTGCTTTTCTTTGATTTCTTTCATAATTGAATCGACCTTCATCCCCAGTCCAAGACCCATTTGAGTTAAGATTTCCTTGATTTCATTAAGTGACTTACGTCCAAAGTTCTTTGTTCTTAGCATTTCACCTTCCGTCTTAGATACTAATTCATAGATATACTTAATATTAGCATTTTGCAGACAGTTAGCAGATCTAACAGAAAGCTCAAGTTCACTAACTGGCTTTAATAAAGCGTTGTTAGCATTAGATTGAGTTTGCTTAGGTTTAGATTCAATTCTTGTGATTTCTTCTTCATCTTCAAAGTTTAAAAATACAGCCAATTGATCTCTTAAAATCTTTGCAGAAAAAGCAATAGCATCTTGAGGATCGATTCCAGCGTTAGTCCAAACTTCCAAAGTTAATTTATCAAAATCTGTTCTCTTCCCAACTCTTGAGTTAGTAACAGAATAATTTACTCTGTGAACAGGAGAGAAAAGAGTATCAATGTAAATCCAACCAACTGGTAACTCGAAGTCATCTTTGTTGTCAGCAGCAGTTACATAGCCTTTACCTCTAGCAACTTTCAATTCAAATTTAATTGATCCACCAGAAGAAACGTTAGCGATAACATGGTTAGGGTTTAAAACTTCAACATTTCCATTTTCTGCAATATCACTAGCTTTAACTGGACCCTCTCCCGTTTTCTCAAGATTTAAAACAACATCTTCTTTAGTATTAATTTTAAATCTAACTTCCTTTAAGTTAAGAAGAATTTCAGAAACTTCTTCTTTGACGTTATTGATTGTTCCAAACTCATGCTCAACACCATCGATACGAACAGCAACAATTCCTGCACCTTGGAGTGAAGAAAGAAGAACTCTTCTTAAAGAGTTTCCTAAAGTTTGTCCGTATCCTCTCTCGAGTGGCTTTGCTACGAATTTTGCATACCCTGCGCTCATTGAATCACTGTCAGCCTCTAAAGCTACAGGTCTAATCATATTGGTCCAGTTTTTTGATACATATGTAGTCATATATATGTCTCCTTAAAAATTAATTGTTAATTAAACTCTTCTACGCTTTGGTGCTCTACATCCGTTATGTGGGATGGGAGAACGGTCAGCAACAGAAGTTATTCTAAGACCTGCCTGTACTAGAGCACGAATTGCGTTCTCTCTACCAGCTCCAGGACCTTTAACTCTCACTTCAACTGAGCCCAAACCATGTTCCATTGCTCTTTTTGCAGCTTCTAAAGCAGCAGATTGAGCGGCAAATGGTGTTGATTTTTTAGACCCACGAAAACCTAATTGACCGGCACTTGCCCATGAAATAGCGTTCCCAACAGGATCAGTGAATGTTACTAATGTGTTATTAAAAGATGCCTGTATGTGACAAACTCCATGAGGAATATTCTTTTTAACTTTTTTCTTATTTGCAGTTTTCTTTACCATGATTCTCTCCCGTTACTTCAGTGACTTAACGGATTTCTTACCGGCAATAGCGACAGCTTTACCTTTCCGTGTTCGTGCATTGGTTGAAGTTCTTTGACCTCTAACAGGAAGACCTCTTCTATGTCTTACGCCTCTATAACAGCTCATGTCTTTTAGTCGTTTAATGTTAAGGCCTACCTCTCTTCTGAGATCGCCTTCAACGGTATAATCATTTTCTAAGATTTGACGAATCTTCTGAGCTTCTTCCTCAGTAAGTTCATTTGAATTTTTGTTGAGATCCACGCCCGCAGTTCCAAGAACTTCTGTTGCAACCTTAGGCCCTACGCCGTAGAGAGATTGAACAGCGATTCTCATCACTTTGTTTCGAGGAATATCAACGCCTAGTATTCTTGCCATGGCTACACTCCTTTAATACTAACCTTGTCTTTGCTTATGTTTTTTACTTGCTTTACAAATCACACGTACAACACCTTTTCTTTTTACGACGATACATCTGTTACACATTTTCTTTACTGATGCTCTAACTTTCATACTTCTAACCTCTATTATAAATGGTAATTACTTAGCCTGTGGTGGCTTTTTATTACCTTTACTTCTATATGTAATTCTTCCTTTTGTGAGATCATATCTGCTAATTTCTACGAGAACTTGATCTCCTGGTAATATTTTAATGAAATGCATTCTCATTTTTCCACTAATGTGGGCAACACAAAAATGTCCATTCGGTAATTTAACCTTAAACTTCGTATTCGGTAGGAGTTCTAAGACTTCCCCTTCTACTTCAATTGTTTCATTTTCAGCCATAAGCCTCTGTCTTCTTTTATTACAAGTTTCGAATATATATAAGAAACTATGTCATTATGCAAGCGTTCGCACTTAGCTATTAATTACTTCAGATAACTTTTTAAATACTTTATCTTGACCCTCTGACGCGTCGAGCCGCACAAGTGCATTTTGGCCTTCATAATAATCAATGACAGGTCCGTTTGTTTCTCTGAATATATTCATACGGTTACGAACAGTATCACTATTGTCGTCTTTCCGCTGGAGAAGTTCTTCTCCACTTAGATCACATATACCATCGGTTTTTGGTCGTCTTGAGACCAAATTATAAATTTCACCAGACTTTGGTGCTATTCTTCTATTTGAAATTCTTTCAACAAGAACTTCCAAATCCATTTCAAAATAAACAGCTTTTGCATTAATTCCCTTAAGAACTTGAGAATCAAGCGCTTTTGCTTGTTCTATATTTCGTGGAAATCCATCAAATATATAAGCCCTATTAGCAAGGTCACAATTGGCCTGTAATAATTCTAAAACAATTCCATCATCAACAAGATCTCCAGCATCCATAATGGCCTTAACTCTTAATCCAAGCTCTGAACCTTTTGCTACTTCACCTCTTAAAAGATCCCCTGTAGAAATATGACTATAATCAAATTCACTTACTAATCGTGCCGCCTGTGTACCTTTTCCAGCACCCGGCGCACCTAATAAAATGAGTTGAGGATTCATAAATAAAACCTTTGCAGCGAGATTCTAGAAATTCTAGAATCTTCTATTTTGACCTTTGTTTTTACCTTTGGACTTATATGCAGACTCCAGTTTATCGGAGTACATAAATGATTGAATATTCATCATCACTCTAATAGAGACACTCACTAAAATAAGGAGGGCCGTTCCCCCAAATCTCGTAGGAGATCCCGTAATCAAGTCAGGAAGTACACAGACAACAACAAGAAAAAGAGCACCAAAAAATGTTAATCTATTCAAAATATAATCTAAGTATTCTTTCGTCTTTACACCCGGTCTGATTCCAGGAATGAAGGCGTTATTTTTTTGTAGCATTTCAGTAATCTTTTTAGTTTTAAATTGAATCGGAGCATAGAAATATGTCATGTACACGATTAGTGAAGCAAAAAAGATATTAAAAAGAAGCTGACCTGGATATAGAGACTGAATAATTGTATCTAAATAAGGTTTGATTGGATTTGTCTCTGAGACAAAAGAAGCAAAAGTTGTGGGTGCTGCTAATAATGAAGATGCAAGGATTGGAGGCATCACACCACCAGTGTCAACTTTCATAGGTAAAGATTGGGTTCCACCATAAACTCTATTATGGACCACTTTTTTTGCATATTGTACAGGCACTGATCGAAATGACTTTTCGATAAAAGCAACAACATAAAAAGCACAAAGAATGACAGCAAAACTTAAGAGTAATTGAATTCCTGGAAGTTCACCATTTCTATAAAGAGTTAATTTTCTGATAATTTCAGAAGGTAATTCAACCGCAATACCAGCATAGATAATAAGCGAGACACCGTTTTCTAGACCATATTCTGTTATTCGCTCACCTAGCCATAGTAAAAACATTGTTCCTGCGGCTAAAGTAATCATTGTAGTTAATCGAAAAAGCATTCCTGGGTCTGGAATAACGGGTATTCCACCTGGAGATTTAAAACTTTCAAAAACAGCCGCCATACCGTAACCCTGAATACAACAGAGCACCACTGTTAGATAACGTGTCCATTTTTGAATTTTCTTATGTCCATCGGCATCTTCTTGAAGCTCTGCAATTTGCGGAATAACTTCTCCCAGTAAGCTGAAGATAATTGATGTTGTGATATAGGGCATGATTCCAAGAGCAAGAACAGAAAACCTTTTAAAGGCCCCGCCACTGAATGTATTGATAAGATCGAAGATGCCACCGCCACCTTCGGCGAAATATGCCGCAATTGCTTTACCATCCACACCTGGAACTGGTATTTGTGCAGCCATTCTGTAAACACATAGTAATAATACAGTGAAAAAGATTTTCTTTTTCAGCTCGTCTAATTTTCCTTGAGCACCATTCGCCATTCCAATTGATCCCTTACTAATTACTTAGTTTCTATCTTGCTTCCTGATTTTTCTATCAATTGTGTAGCTGATTTAGAAAACTTGTCAATGTTTACGAATGTTAAAGCTGATTTTAAGTCTCCATTTCCAAGAACTTTTAATGGTAATCTCTTGTTAATACCACTTAAAAGACCTTTTTCTATCAGTGTAGCTCTGGAAACTTCACCTTCAGTGAATTTTTCATTGATTTGATCGAGATTCACGATGGCATAAACTGTTTTGAAAGGAGCATTTGAAAAGCCTTTCTTTGGAAGTCTCATATAAAGAGGCATTGCGCCACCGATAAATCCAGTTCTTACACCGCCACCAGCTCTTGCTTTTTGTCCTTTATGACCTTTACCAGCTTGTTGACCTTGTCCAGATGCCTGTCCACGACCAATTCTCTTGATGTTTTTATGAGTTCCCTTAGGGCTTGATAAATTATTTAGTTTTAGCATGTCTTCCTCTTTCTATATGCGAGCTCTATTTGAGTACGTCTTATTCCGTGATTTCTAAAAGGTGGATAACTTTTTTAATCATCCCTCGTACAGCAGATGTATTTTCCAATGTGTTTGAAGTACCAGTCTTTCTTAATCCTAGTCCTCTAACATTAGCCTTCTGCTTTTCATTGCAACCAATTGTCGATTTTTTTAATTTTACTGTAATTGTTTTTCCCATAATATTACCCTTAAGCCTTTATTATCCGATTCGGATACCTTTAGCGTCTTTTCCTCTTCTCTTAGCAATTTCTTCTGGTGACCTCAAATTAGACAGAGCGTCAAATGTTGCCTTAACAATATTATGCGGATTGTTTCCACGAACAGATTTAGTTAGAACATTTCTGATTCCCGCTAATTCAAGTATTGACCGACAGGCACCCGCAGCCTTAACACCAGTACCTTCAGATGCTGGTTTAAATCTAATTTGACCAGCTCCAAAGCAGCCATCAATTTGATGAGGAATTGTTCCGTTATCGAGAGCAACATTGATCATATTTTTTTGAGCAGCTTGGGTTGCTTTTCTTATGGCCTCTGGAACTTCCTTAGCTTTTCCAAGTCCATATCCGACTTTACCTTTCTTATCTCCAACAATCATAAGAGCAGAAAATGAAAATCTACGTCCACCTTTCACAACTTTTGCTACACGGTTAACCGCAACAACTCTTTCTTCAATATCAGGATTTAGATTAGATGGAGCTTTTTTTCTAGGTGCAGCTTTTCTTTTTGGAGCAGCCTTTTTCTTTGGCGCTTCTTCAGCTTTGTCATCTGCTTTAGCTTCAATTTTTGTTTCTTCTTTTTTATCTGTTGTCATATTTATCCCTATACCCTGATGCCGCTTTCACGAACAGTCTCTACTAATGCTGCTATCACACCAGTGTATTTATATCCAGCTCTATCGAAGACTACATTTTCAAGTTTCTTTGCTTTTAACTCTTCAGCAACTTTAGCACCAACAAGTTTTGCACCTTCTTTATTGGCCCTTGCTCCACTTACTGCATTTTTACCATAAGTCTGAACAGATAAAAGAGTTTTTCCAGTGGCATCGTCAATGACTTGAACTGTCAAATGCTTGTTTGATCTGAACGCACAAACACGAGGCCTCTCTGTTGTGCCTTCAACTTTTTGCCTGATAGACAATCTTCTTCTAAGACGTCTTGCAGCTTTTTCATTTTTTATTTTACCATTTGGTTTTCTCATAATTTCTCCATAACCCTAAGTCTCAACCGACTATCTCCAGGCCATTTATTAAACTAACTTTTATTTACCGCCAGTTTTACCAGCTTTTTTAATGATTGTTTCATTAGCATATTTAACACCTTTGCCTTTATAAGGCTCTGGTGGTCTAAATGATCTGATCTTTGAAGCTGCAAATCCAACGAGGGCCTTATCTGCTCCTGATATATCGATAACATTTCTTGTAACTTTTGCTGAAATTCCTTCTGGAAGAACATAATTAATAGGATGAGAATATCCTAAGTTAAGCTCAATTGAATTGCCCCTAACTGCTGCTTTATAACCAACACCATTGAACTCTAAAGTTTTTGTGAATCCAGTACTAACGCCCACACACATGTTATTAATTAATGTTCTTGTAGTACCCCAGAGAGATCTAGCAAGTTTTGTTTCTCCAACAGGCGCAACAGATACTTTTTTATCAGCAACTGTAATTGTGACTTTATTAGTAAATGTATACTCAAGCGTTCCCTTTGGACCCTTTACAGAAACAAAAGCACCATCAACTTTAACTTCA
>JABGXW010000030.1 GCA_018675575.1 Bacteriovoracaceae bacterium
ATAATTGAAATTATTGATGAAGACACTAATGAAAAAATTGTTGAGCCCGGAAGAATTGGTCGACTTGTCTATACGAACTTAACACGAAAATTGATGCCAATAATAAGATATCCTGCTGGCGATAGAGCAGAGTGGATCGAATATGGAGCTAAATTTAAATTAAATGGCCGATCTGACGAAGGGGCAAGAATTGGACCTGTTACTCTGGGCTCCGATGATATATTAAATATTTTCAGTGAGAAAAATATTGGAACATCAATTATGTCATTCCAACTTATTATTAATCATCAAGAGGGACTCGATCAGCTAACAATATTACTTGTTATAGATAATGAAACAATCATCGATAAAAATCAGCTATTATGCTTACTTTATAAAGAGCGTCCTATGATTAAACAAGCAGTAGAAAGTAAAGTCATCGCAGGACCTGTAATAAAACTAGTGGAGATTTTTGAGCTTGTTAAAAATGAACGAACAGGAAAGAAGAGGTTAGTAATTGACCTTAGAGAAATTGAGTCAGTTTCATCTTAGAGTCTACTCCAATTAATTCGCCTATTTTGAGAGGAATCCAGATGTTCTCCCCAGATAGCGGCTCACTCGCAAATATAAGATGATTGATGAATCCTGTTTTCGTGACATTTTCACATTCATCCGTGAAGCTAGGACAAGTATCTCTTTCCGAGCATTTTGTTTTGTACGTTGAGTAATATAGAACTTTTCCACCATGATGAGCAATCATAGTTTCACCATTTGTTAGTATAAATGTTAGATATGTTTCTGAATTTCCTGCGTCATCAATCTTTGAATAATCACCAATGATATTAATAAGTTCTTTTAATGCCTGCTTTAAAGTATCCGCAAGAAGGTCTATTTTGATATCTTTTTCATCCAGATTAATCTTTGCTTGAATTACAGATAAAAAATAATAAAAGACTATTTCTGAATCAGTATTTCCCAAAATAAACCTTTTTAATTCTGGGGAAATGAGTCGAAGGATTTCAGCTTTGTGCTTATTAAACTTTTTAATATTACCATTATGGGCAAAGGTCCACTTCCCATACTGAAATGGGTGGGTATTAAGAATATTAACTTCACCTAGTGTCGCTTTTCTTACATGGGCCAAAACAGTTTGCGATGAAACAACTCCTGATACTTTTTTAAATAAATTATCATTAATGGCAGTTGTATCAGATTTAATAATATGTGGTGAACCCTGAACATAATAACTTACACCCCAACCATCGGGGTGTTGTAGAGACTGATGAATAAGCGCATTGTCAGTTTGTGTTAAACTACTGTGAACTTGAGAATTTATAACGGATCTAAAACCAAATAATCTACACATAATTCTGTTGACCTCAATCAAATATCGGTAACTTCTTGAAGTTTGGACTAAAATTGCTTTCTACAAAAGAAAAGAGGCAATTTTTTCCACAACCAATATATAGATAAAAAAAATTGTTTATAATTATATGGATGGTATGTATTGCCATAAAATAATTAGAAGGAATTGATGACAAACTTTCCAGAAATAGCTTATTTAACGTTCGTAAAATTAAAACATGATTTTAATTTTGCAAAAATAACTAAAGCAATTGTGAAAAGATTAAAAAAACATCGGGATCCTGCAAAAAGAGCCAGACTGGTATTCAAAGAAGTAGACCTTCACTTAAAAAATCAATTTAAGGATGAATCAGTTAATAAACTAGTTACATGTAAGGCTGGTTGCGAAGCCTGTTGTCATACGCAAGTTTCAGTTACAAAAGATGAAGCAGATTTATTGTCCCAAAAAATTGTTGAAGGCCTTGAAATAGATCTGGAAAAACTGTCAGTACAAAGTAAAGTAAAAAACTCAAGTGAAGAATGGTATAAATTAAGTTATGAAGAAAGGGGTTGCCTCTTTCTCGATGGAGATGGTTACTGCACTGTCTATGAAGATAGGCCAGCAGTATGTCGTACAAATTATGTCGTATCATCCGCCATCAATTGCAATACTGAAGATGGTGTATCTAAAACCGTAAGATTGTTAAATACTCACTCTGCTGACATGGCAATTGTAGGAGCATTTCAATCTTCAAAAGAAAATGGTGCACTTCCGTATATGCTTTTTAAATCAATAGACAACCTCCTTTCTGATGATAAAGCTGAAGAATGTTATCCTGTCAATAAAGAAAATATTCAATTATTAAATTAATTAATCTAGTATTAACTTATCATTAAATTGAGGAGAGATAAATGTACCATCTGTATGGCATTTCAAACTGTGACACAGTAAAAAAAGCAAAGAAACACTTGGAAAAAAAAGATATTGAATTTCAATTTCATGATTTTAAAAAGAATATTCTTACAAGAGAGCTTTTAGAAAGGTGGAAAAAATTCCAAGGAGACTGGCCAGTGAATTCTAGAGGAAGAATTTTTAAACAACTTAAAGATGAGTACATAAAAGCAACAGATGCCAAAAAAATAAACTTAATGCTAGAAAATACATCATTAATTAAAAGGCCTGTTCTAGAAAAGGGCAGTAAAGTACTATACTTTGGCTATGATGTAGATTTTTATAATGGGCTTTAAATATGTTACTTACAGAATTCCCTGAACTTGAAATCGAGAATATTTTGATTCGAATACCACGTTTCGCAGATGCTTCAAAAATACTAGACTTCTATGTGCAGAATGAAGAATTTCTCGCACCATTTGATCCACCTAAACCAGAAAACTTTCATACTTTAGAATTCTCGAAAGAAATGGTTCAAAACTATCAAAACAACTGGGTTGCACGAACCCAATTACGATTTATCTTAATTTGTAAATCTTCCTTAAAAATGGCAGGAATGATAAGCTTTACAGGAATGGAGAGAGGCCCGTTCCAATCATGTCGTCTTGGATATAAACTTGGCGAAAGATTTACGGGCAAGGGAATCATGACTAATTCTCTCAAGAACTCAATAGAATATCTGTTTAACGAGTTAAATTTCCATAGAATTGAAGCAAGTTATCTTCGGGAAAATGCACCATCAAGAAAAGTTTTAGAACGATCTGGCTTTGTCACAGAAGGAATCGCTAAGGATTATCTCTTTATCAATGGAAAATGGAGAGATCATACATTAACAAGTTTAATAAATAAAAACTGGAAAGATTTTAGTTCGTAATCTCCTGATATTTGTTAGAATAACTTGTGAAGAAATTCGTTTATATTATTCTTATATTTACTTTTAATAATCATGTTTTTGGACAATCAGTAGATCACCCTGAGTTATATTCACAGACAAAACCTTACGTTTTTAAGGTTAAAACGAGTCAAAATGCAAATTCATCTAAGGCTAGTTATGGAACAGGATTTGTTGTAGATAAAGATGGATTACTGATTACAAATTACCATGTAATCTCAACTATCATTCAAGATAAATTTAATAGATATAAAATTTTTGTTGTAGATAAGGAAAACTCCTTTGAGGCCAAGGTCATTGACTTTAGCGTTATTAATGATTTAGCACTAATCAAAATTAATAGAAAATTTAAAGACTCGATGAAGCTAGAACGTGAATTACCAAAAAGAGGAGAGAAAATATTTTCGATAGGGCTCCCTAAAGATCTAAATATGTCTATTGTAGAAGGTACATTTAATGGAGAATTAAAAAGAGGGCTCTATGAAAGATTCTTAATGTCTACTCCTGTTAATAGTGGAATGTCTGGGGGTCCTTCTGTTGATAATAATGGAAATGTCATTGGAATAAATGTTTCAATCCTGAGAGACTCCGAAAATATTTCTTTTTCAGTCCCTTCAGAGAAGGCTTTAGAGCTTCTTAATTATTTTCATAAGAATGGAGCAGCACTTAAAAGAAAAGACTATGATCGACATATCGAAAAACAATTAAAAAACATTGAAAAGAGTCTGCTTAAGTCTATGAAGACAAATTTATCAAAATCTAAAGTTGTGGGTGGATTTGAAATAGCTGCTCCCTCAAAAGATGTGAAATGCTGGACAGCAAATGATAAATCAAGAAAAAATACATTTAAATTCTATAAACAGTCCTGCAGGCTTAAGTCTTCTGCCTTTATACAAAGACGTCTTTATTCTGGAACATATAAATTAAGCTACACTGCACTTCATAATATTAAGAGGAATAAATTACAATTTTCTTCTATAATAAAAAGTTATCTAAATTCAAATTCTTTAAAACCTAATGATCATAATTTACAAACATTTAGAGAGGAATTAACAAAATATTCCTGCGATGAAGATATTTGGGTGAACGATAATAACATCTCATTTAAAGTTACTTACTGTCTAAGTACATACTTAAGATATAAAAATATCTACAGATTGTTTTTTAAAGCCGCAACAATAAACAATAAAAATAAAGGTCTTGTTGTGAAATTATCAGCTGATGGATTCACAAAGAATGGTATCTTTGATTTTATTAAATATCATTTGAACAACATAAAGAGTGTCAATTAGAAATGTTAATAATAAAGATTATTGATAAGAATACTAAGAGAGAGAAGATTCATAAAGTTGAATCTCTTCCCTGTACAATTGGACGATCTATTAAAAACACAATCATTATTGAAGATGATTCAATCTCAGCCTTGCATGCAGTAATTAACACAGATTCAAATGGCATATATCTAAAGGATATCAAGAGTACTAATGGTATCTCAGTAAATGATGTCAATATTGATCAACATTATATACATGAGAATACTACCTGCACTTTTGGAGTGGTCGATGTCGATATAATTTTTGATGAAGAAATATTAGAAGAAACACGAGTCATTGATATTCCCGAAGAACTTTTCAAACGCTCAAGTAATGATAAAAAAAGAAATACTATAATCTCAATGCTTGTAATTAGTTTATTCATCTTCATTAATCAATATCTCTCGGCTCCGCTAAGAAAAGAAGATATTCCTGAATTCGTTTCAGAATTATTCACATCCTATTGCATATTGGGAGGATTTAGCCTGTTATCGGCAGTAATTTCAAAAGTTCACTCAAAAAAATATAAGTTAATGAGTTTTTTTGAAACCTTCTCCATTTTGATCGCAGTTTTCTATATTTATGACTTGCTAGACTCTTATGTTTCTTTTTATTCAAACAGTAGAGTTTTTTCATCTCTCCTCGAATTTATCTTCTTAACTGTGGTGCTATGTTTCTCCTCATTTACTATATTAACAATCTTCTTTAGATCACAACATAAGAAAACGATATATTTTTTTATAGGAACATGTTATTTTGGCTTCATCATGTTCTTTTATATTTCTACAATATTTAATGAGAAAGATTTAAAATTCAAATTTATTTCAAGTTTCGAGTATTCTCCCTTCTCATATAAAAAAAGTGACTATCCATTTAAAACAATTAAATCAAAAATAACAAAATCATTTGAAGAATTAGATGAGTTTAGAATCAAAAAGAATGATCAGCAAGCTATTGAGTTGGATGAGTATCAAAATGCTAATCCTTAAAGATTATTTCCCTGATGTAATCATGCCATCTTTAAGTGGCAAATAGAATACAGTAAAACCAGCAAAAATGATATTTGGATCTTCTATAGAATCTCTATTATTGTTCCAGATATACTCCCAATAGATAGGAGTTTGATATGCATGTTTTGAAACTGTTCTCAAAGTGTCACCAGCTTGAAGAATATATGGTGTACCTTTATGGACATTGCTGAATTTATCATCTGGGGTTGGGACTAATATAGAGACTCCCGCCTCAACTTTGGTAGTTATTAACAATTCTCCATTAACTTTTTCTATATCTTTCCACCTCTGATAACGACCATATAATTTATGGGCAATTAACATAAGCGTTTCATCTTTTTTCACTTTATATCTAACTGTTTCTGGAATATTTCGATCTAATTCACTTGGCTTTATGATAGTGCCACCCTTTACATCATACAGAACAATCTCATCAAGAGTTGCATTAGAGGTAACATCAGTTGAGGCTATAGTATGCTTTGGCGAATCATCAAAAATGGAGCTTGCCGTTACATCTAGATCATTGACATTAAGAAGAGCCGAAGTTTCAAGATTAATAACTTTTGCTGAAGTAACCTGCTCTATTGGAGTTGTGTCAATATTATCAAGGTTAATCCCTGCAATATTTTTCTTAGATGAACAACTTATCAAAGAACAAACAATAATGAGTAAGAAATATATTTTAATCATCTAATAATCCCTCTTTGATTTATCGGACCTTCATTGAAAACACTTAGATACTTTTTTCGGTGGAGGTCTAAGTGGAATAATCTCTTGTTAGTTAATGATAAACCCTAACCCTAAACCAAACCTAATAACGGTAAGTTTATCTGGACCAGATAATGTGTGGTATTTGAATACGGTATGGGCAAACCATTTTTTAGCAAATTTGTAATTTAAATACGCCATGGCCTTGTAACCATCATAAGCATTTGTGGGCGGATTTGTATAAGAGGAAAAGTCGGTAGATGTAGATATAGATTTAGAAAATGAATACTTTGAAAATATTTTGTATTTTCCAATTGAAAACAACTTATTAATTCCAACTGTTAGATAAATTATGGAACTTTCAACTAAAGTTATCGTAGCTTGATTCAAGATGGCTTCAGTATTAAAGGTTGAGAATTTCTCGTAATCGATTCCACCAAAAGAAGAAAATTTGGAAAATGAATAATCAATATAAGCATTGATGCCAATTTCTGGTGAAATTGAAATTTCTTGATTGAGGTTACTAGAAGAACCATTCAAATTTGAAAAATAAACAGAGCTTAAAAATGCATAGGGCTTCTCTTTTGGATAATAAAGGGCTGTATAGCCTAGAGAAAGCAAAGAATTCTGTGTGAAATCAATATCTATCCCCGCGGTATCATTTTCTTGGTTAAAGCTTCCCGAGGAAGCCATATAGAAGGCCGTAGAATGGTATCCGTTAGGCCTTCCCTTTAAAAGTTTTTCCTTTCTAATGGATGCAGTAACTTTATTTAAGTTCAAAAAGTTTTCTGATATGAATAATGTGATTTTTTGTCCCTCTTCAAGCTTGGACCACTGTTTTATATGTGGATTTTCACTTCTTGTTTTATGGATCATTGGTGTTTTAGAATTTATAACTGAATTTTCTTTGACGTATTTCTGTAAAATTATAGAAAAAGTATCATCTTTTTTAACGGTGTACTCAATTTTATAAAATGTTTCAGCGGCTTCAGAACTTATTGAAAAAAATAAAAATATACTTAAAATAAAAAACTTATACATAAAGAAAGTATATCTGATTTTTCATGAATTTTTATGAAATTTAAAGTTATTGTTTATTTTGGTGCTCTTAGTTCGTTTGTGATATTCGCAACAAAACCTGAAGTTTAAACCTTTAAGATCATTTTTCGATGTTGACGCTCCGATGCGAAGCGTAAGTTTCTCTAATAAATAAAGAACTCTAATTATTTTTTCCTTCACGATTCAATCATTGGTGAATTTATCATTTATAAATGGCACAGCCGACTGGATTCGAACCAGTGACCGTCCGCTTAGAAGGCGGATGCTCTATCCAGCTGAGCTACGGCTGCACAATTTTTGGATAAATGGAAAATTAATGGTTCAGTGCCTCTTTGTCAAGGTTGTGATCAAGCATAATGTACTGGAATCATTCAAAATTTATCTTATTCAGATCTTTTTCTCATTGGACTTGTTCCCTATTAAGTGAACATGATACTCATTAAACTTGATATTAAGAAAAATGAGAGAAAAGCTATTGAGTCAATTATACAAAGCAAGAATTACAAGATCAGGTCAAAAGTCATTCGATTGTAAAAATGAATATGGACAAGAGTTTAAGGCCAAAGCATTAGGTTCCTTGTTAAAAGGGCAAGATAGCCTAGTGGTAGGGGACTATATTTTCTATCAAAAATCTGAGACAACAGATGAGTTCATTATAAAGGAATTAATACCGAGATCTAATGAAATCTTTAGAGTAATAGTCAGAGAAAATAAAAAGAAAGTTACTGCGGCGAATTGTGATCATTTAATAATTCTTAACTCTGTCTCTAAGCCTATTCTAAAAACAGGAATCATAGACCGCTTCCTTGTTCGAGCTTACCAGTGGGGGATTGAGCCGATAGTTGTTTTTAACAAAATGGATCAATACGATCCTAGTAAATGCGATGTTGTATTTGAGTCCGAACGGTTAAAAAGCTTAGGAGTTTCTTGTTACGATATCTCCGCTAAAGATATTGAATATAAAAATCTACATCTTGAACTAGGAATAGAAGATCTAAAAGAAAAGCTCCAAGATAAGACAACAATATTTTTAGGTCAGTCTGGAGTTGGTAAAAGTAAAACAATCTCGAGACTATCGGCTGGATTTGTAGATTTAAAAACAAAAAAAGTTGGCAAAGGTGGAAAGGGATCACATGCCACCACCTGGTCTGAAATTATAGACTGCCAAGCTTTTGATCTCATCGATTCTCCTGGCATTAGATCATTCTCATTAGAGGATGTGAGAGCGAGCGAATTGATGGGTTACTTTCCAGATTTGGAGCCCTATTCCTTGCAGTGTAAGTTTAAAGATTGTGCACATGACTTTGAGACACCCGGGTGTGGATTTTTTCAGCATAAATCTATTTGTAACCTATTGAACTCACGTCTGGAATCCTATAAAAAGCTACTTGTTGAAGTATCTGAGACCCCCGAGTGGAACAAAAAGATGTAATCAATAATATTTTCAAAATCCTTAAATCTTCACCATAAATTACCGATAAGCCTTGAGTAACTAGATGTTTCAGGAGACGATAGATGACTGACAAGGTATTGGATTTTAACGAAAAAAGAATGGCATCAATTGAACAAAAGAGAAGAAGCTTCGAGAGAGTACTCTTTCAAAATTTCTTAGGAGCATATTCTACTATTGATCAAGATGGAGTTCTTTATCCAGTCAGTCTTATTGATGTTTCTAGAGACGGCTGCTTATTTCAAGTTCCTTGGGATTTAAACAACGATAAGAAATTTGAAGATGATAAAGAAATGACAATGAGAATGTATTTTACAAAGTCGTCTTTCATCCCGGCAGTCCTAAATGTGAAATATGGAAAAGAGTTTATTGATAAGGACGGACAAACTTATATGCATTATGGATGTGAGTTTGATAAATCAATGCCCTCATTTGAGGCCTTAAAAAACTTTATTGAATTCGTTTATAGTTTTGCAGAACATTCAGCAATTGATCGCGGAGATGTAAAAAGCTATTTCTTTTAGGCCGCGACGCGGTGGGTAGATTTGTAATTTAAGGGTCCTACGGCCCTTTTTTTGTTTCTGGAGCTTATTCATCATGTTAGCTTAATGTCCTATGAAAATTGCGATTTGTGGCTCTGGTCCACTTGCTATTGAAATGGCCTTACTCTTAAATCATTCTGGAGCAGAAGCCTATCTGTTTGCAAAGCCAAACTTAGAGTTTGGCCTTGGTGGTCAACTTAGGAAACTATTTCAGATGTGCCCGGAAATGAATATGGAACTTTTATTTAAAGAACTCAGTTCCGAGCTTGGAAGATCTCTTACAAAATGCCCATTAAATTTAAATGAAACGCTGAACATTAAACAATATGTTGAGCAATACTTAGAACCTCTGATCAAGATTTGTTATGAAAAAAAATTAGTAAAGATTGGGGAAGTATCTCGAGTGCATAAAAGGTTTCTGTCTAAAAAAGAAACTCCTAAGAAAAACTCACGCTTGATTGACTTATTTCGCTTGGTTTATAAAACAATCCCAAATGAAGAAGTTGATTCAACCATTATTGAAAATCGCGAGGCCCTAAAAGATATAGATGAAAACTTATTTGAATCATTGAAATCTGGCTTCGAGCGATTCGAAGACTTTGATTTTATAGTTGATGCAACAGGAAATTTAGGAAATCCAAATCCTATGGGCCCCTCAGAATCTTTTGCATTAAACGAATTACAATTATCTGTAAAGCATGAAGGTTCATTGGATAAGGTTTGCATTAAATATGGATATGAATCTATCGTCTTAAAAAAAGAGATTTTAAAAGATTCAAAACATGTTGCACTTATTGGAACGGGGCTAACAGCAGCTAGAACTCTTTTAGAGTACATTAATTTTCTTGAAGACAATTCTCATAAATTAACAATTATAACAGATGAAGAAAGACCATTTGAACAATTATTTACTGAGAGAGAAAATCCTCTCTTATTGAAGGCACTAAATCGTTTTTTTGATGTTCAAGAGAATAATTATAAAAAACAAATTGTTGAATTTGAAAAAAATATACTCGAATGGAAATCATTAGATGACCACATCAAAACCAAGTCAGCAAACCCAGAAGAACCGACACCGTGTTTTGATATTATTAATGGAGCGAATGTCACTTCTATCGATAAGTTATTAGATCGAAAGGGTTTATTTCTTACCGTTGAAACTCCTGACTTTCGTGAAGAAAAATCACCATTAGAAATGAAAACATTTCAGGTTGATCATGTCTTTGTTTGTACAGGTTTTAAGTCTCATGGATCTCTTGATAATGATTGCTTCAGGACTGAAGAACCTGGGTTTTATCAATTAGGTATAAATGAAGATGGAAAAACGAGCCTTCTGCCCGAAGGAATTAAAAAAACAAAATCAATTTTAAATAATATGCTAACATTCTTTTCAAAAGTTGAGGAAGATTCTCTTGATAACTAAAATAACAATGAAAAATATTTTGCTATTACTTCTTTTTATTTCGACTTTATCGTGTTCGTTATTTTCTAGCCACACTCACGAGTTAAAAAAGAGAAATCTTGGAGAGTACTTTCAGAACTCTGAGGTTGTTCGTTACTTACTCCCACCTCTCCCCGAATGGGCTAATGCTTCGCCGTCAGGAAAATGTTCAAGGACAGATTCAATTAATTATTTAAAATTAGATGATCTTATGACGAGCTTTTCGTTATCATATGCTCAAGCTGTTCAATTCCAGTATATGTATAATATCGAAGCCAAAAAGCTCAAAGAAGACTCGTCGATAAAATATTTACCTTTCAAAGAAAATGAAAAGCTTTTTTATGCTGTCTCCGACAGAATTAAGGCGAATATATACATGTTTATTCCACCTAAATTTAAAAGAGTACATCTTATTTGGATTGATAATGCAGTCTCAAAAAATAGTGAACTCAAAAAGCTAAAAAGATTAATGACTTCTTCACAAATGGGGCTTGGGCATCCGGTATTTGTTTCTCTTTGCTTGAGTAAGCAGCAACTAGAAAAGTTTCATGCTAAAAATAATTTTAATGATTCTGTAAAGATGATTTCTTATGAGTTTTTTTCACCATTTTCGACAAGAGGAAGAATGAGGTCTTATGAGTCTCTTAACTTCGCAAAGTTCCTCAACATTAGAGGCTTAAAACTATACTTATATCAATCCAATAAAAATATACCAGATGAATTTGTTGGAAAGTTTAAAACAAAATTTTACTAGAGGAGTTATCATGAGCATGACAAAATGTGACTATAAAGAGGATGTAGACCGTTTAACGGCAAAATTAAGTACCACCTTAGGAGATTTTACAATTGAGCTATACGCTAAAGAATGCCCTGAAACGGTATGGAACTTTGTCAACCTTGCAGAAGGAAAGCAAGAAACAGAAAAGGGGGGTAATTTCTATGATGGAATTATCTTTCATAGAGTGATTGAAGGATTTATGCTTCAAGCCGGCTGTCCTTTAGGTAAGGGAATTGGCGGACCGGGCTATCAATTCTGTGATGAATTTATCCCGGAGCTAAAACATGACGTTCCAGGAGTTCTCTCTATGGCGAATACAGGCGAAGCAGGTACAAATGGTTCTCAATTCTTTGTTACTTTAGCCCCTACTCCACATCTCGATGGAAAGCATACAGTGTTTGGTAAAGTTATTGATGGTATGGATGTCGTATCAAAAATTGGAGTGACTCCAACTGGCGCAATGGATAAACCAGTAAAAAATATTGTTATTAATTCAGTTATCGTATCAAGATAAAATTATTTTGGATTGAGCTCTCTTTTGTAGGCAAGCTCAATCCTTTTCATATCTATTTGGTTTAGGATTTCCTTCGTCGTTTTATAACCTTCACCATTGGCCGTTACGATAGAATAGTCATCTTCCACAATAGAAAATGCATCTGAAGGGTAGAGCATAATGGAATTGAAACTAAACTTTGTTGCAGATAAAGGAAGCAAAGAACTTTTAACTTTTTTAAATTGAAGATGAAGATCAATGTCGATATTTTGCCACAAGATTGTTATATACTCATCTCGGTCTTCTCTATTTTGTTCGTGTAAAAAACCTAAGCTATGTAAAATTTCATGGGCAATGTTTTGCATCGTACATGCTTTGGAAAGAGAGATTCTTTGCATTCCCCCCTGTCTTCCAAGCCTTGAATAACAATTTGATTTTCCTGGTTCAAACCGAATATAATCTACGTCTTTGAAATCTCTTGGAAGAAATTTTAAATTAGTATTATTATTGAAATATTCTATCGTTTTATTTATTACTTCAAACAGTTCTCCCTCTTCTTCTGCAATTACATAAGGGATTTTTCCGTCTTCCCATAATTTGGGAGGGGGCATTTTAAGTGTTCGTTCACCATTTATATAGTCTTCATATTTGTCATAATCACCGACAATAATATCACCGTGACTTATTAACATCTTTTCATCTTTTAATATCTTCACATGCCCGATATACAAGCTCCCCTGCGAATCGACAGGGATATACTTTGAGTTATCAGTCTTTTTTTCAGGCGTCTTTAATCTGGAAATGATTTTCTGGGGCTCATTAATGATTCGGTTCTGTTGTGTTACTTTGACAACTTCCTCGAAGAACTTTTTCTTGAGAATCTTATTATGCGTAGGAGTAAGACTTATATTTGGTTTGCGATCTGTATTAAAATAATAAAAGAGAAATCCAAAGATAATAAAAATGACAATTTTTTTCATCTATATGAACCCTACAAATCTCCAAGAACTACTTTTTCAACCATTAATTGTATATATTCATTCCCGTTAAACCTATTAATACTGAGAGTAAAATACATGGTGATTTCATTGTCTCGTATGGATTGAGATCTAAACAATTCTTCAGGATGTGTTGCTCCCCATTTCCCAATATAATTAAAACTTATTCCCTTGTGGCGAATAGCTGGATTTTCTAGAGATGAGATATTCCATCTGACATGAACATCTTTTAAAAGGTCGAACGAATCCAATTTTATACCTTTCATCTTAAATATTGGTTTTGAATTACCCATTCCAAAGGGTTCTAACATTTCTAATTGCTTAAGTAGTTTAGGATTAATATCTTCAGGTTTAATTTCAAGATCATAATAGGCTTGGATAGTACGTTCGAGCTCTGGAATTTGTTTTAAGCTATTGTTTAAGTTTGCCTTGAGTGCCTCAAGGTTTTCCAAAGGCATAGAAAGTCCTGCGGCAGCCTTATGTCCTCCGAAACGATCAAATAGGTGAGCATTTTCCTTTAGCATATCAAAGATAGAAAGATCTCCAGCAGTTCTTGCAGAAGCTTTTATAATCCCTTTGTCTTCTGTGTTTGTAAAAACGATAGCGGGAACTTTAAAGTTTTCAACAAGTCTTGAGGCAACAATTCCTATCACTCCCTCATGCCACTCCGGATTGTAGACTACGGAGATCATGTGATCAGGTCCTGCAATTCTTTTAACTTCTTCTCTTGCTCCCTCATATACTTGAGACTGTATAAATTTTCTTTCTTTATTACAGATTTCTAATTGATTAAAACATAAGGAAGCATCACTAATATCAGTACTGATAAGAAGTTCTAAAGCTTTTTCTGGATGATCTAATCTTCCTTTAGAGTTTATCAGTGGTCCAATTTGGAATGATAGTTTTTCACTAGGAATAAAGCCATTTTTTCTTTCTTCAGGAGAAAAGAATGATTTGATACCAGTATATTCTGTATTTTTTATTTGCTTGAGTCCATGACGAACAAGTTTTTTATTCATGGAATTTAATTTTGCTAAATCACAAATAGTTCCAATCGCTACAAACTGTAAGAGAGGATAGATAGATGGGCAGTCTCTATTTTTTGAATGTAGTAGATTCCTTATACCGAGACAAATTGCAAATGCTACACCAACTCCAGCCAAAGCAGTCATGTCGGAATCTTTATTTTCATCTCTTCTATTAGGATTGACGATGGCGTATGCATCTGGCATTTCTTCTAGCCCATCAGTGTGATGATCGGTGATGATAAGATCTACACCTCTAAGCTTTGAGTATGCACAGGCCTCTGTTGCAGTAATTCCGCAATCAACAGTGAGCAGGAGTGTTACTCCAAGAGATTGGGCCCTATCAATTGAAGAAGGATGAACTCCATAGCCTTCAGTAAAGCGACTTGGTTGAAGAAGTTTTACATCAACATTGATCATTTTAAAGAAGTGATGGAAAAGAGCGCAAGATGTAGTGCCGTCGACGTCGTAATCTCCCCAGATTCCAATTATCTCATTATTATCTATGGCGCGTAGAACTCGATCTGCTACTTTAGGTACATCAATAAGCGACGTGAGCTCAGGGAGCTTGTGCAGGTCCCATGAAAAAAAATCTTCAATCTCTTGAGGGGATAGTCCTCGTTTAGAGAGAATCTTTAAAATAACAGGGTGAAAAGTATTTTGTAATGTCATTTTGCTGGTATCTTGAGTGTATTCTTGCATAATCAAAAAGTATCATGAAGGTGTGAGATTGTAATAATATCCTAGAGGGTAATTACCAAATAACGTGATAGCCTTTAATCAGTTCATCTTCATGCAACTTGTCAATATGTAAAAACAGCTTCTTAAACTCTTGAGTATTTTTCGCATGTATTTTAGTAAAATAATTACTGGGCAAGAAGGCTTTTTTGCACGACGCGCATTTTTCAGGCTCTATATATGTCTCATTTAATTCCCCACATAGATGGCATAATTTTATGAGTACCTTTTCATGAGTACTAGACTTTTTTTCTGTGATACTTGCTTTCATTTTAGATTCCTAAAATCTTGTTATTAATTATCTTCTTATTACTTTATCGAACAAATTTCAAAAAAATTTAGGAAGATTTTTCCTGTGCAAAGCAGTCGGGCATTGATAGTTTAAGAAATTTAGCACTACTCCAGAATTAAAGTACTCTGGAGCTATGAGAAATGTGTTTAGAAGCTCAATTGTGTTGGGTATTGATTGAACATAGGGGCTGCTCCCATTACGGCAGGGGCACGTCCACCAAAACTTAGGTTTGAAGGTATCCCTTGATTAAAACTTGTGGGTGCAAATTGTGCAGACTGGAAACTCGAGTATTGCGGCATTGTAATAAAGTCTGAATACTGAGGAGCTAAACTCGTACTCATTGGCATTGAGTATCCTCCAATTCCATAATGATTCATTCCTGCTGGTTGTCTATACATTAAGTATCTCTCTAATGAGCTTGTTCCTGAGTCAACTGGACCCATTTTCGATAACATCTGGCCCATCATAAATTGTTGGTTTTGCATTTGCATTTGTTGAATCAATTGCATTTGTGAAGACATGGCATTGTTAAACATGGAAACAAGTGCTTGCATATCAGCACTCGAATTAGCTGATGACGATGAACTTGAAGTACTAGTATTTTCATCAGAATTCGTTTCATCATCTTCATCTGCAAGTTGAGCTAACTCTTCTTCTAGTTCTGCGAGAGCAGTCATGACTTCTTCTTTATCTTGTATCGCCACTGATATTTCTTCTTGTAGCTTCGAAATCTTTCTCTCTTTGAGGCAACTTTCTTGTTCAAGTTTATCGAAAGCTTCCTCTTTCGCAATAAGGTCTTTTTGATATTTTTCAAGGTTACTATTTAATTCTTCAATCAATGAATTGGCGGTATCAATTTCACTTTGAGTAAGTGAAGCTTGAGTATCAAATTCATCTTTTAACTCATTAATTTGTACACGAAGGTTATTGTTAGAATTTAGGGCATCTGTTAGATCTTCTGTTATGGCAACTTTCTCTTCTTCTAATGTTGAAATATTTATTTTTAATTTCTCTGTCACTTGTTCTATCTCATGCTCTAGCTCGTTCGCTCTTATTTTGAGGGCTTGAATTTTACTTTTATCTGTTTCATTGATAGCAATGAGATTTTTTAACTCTTCTGCTTGAATCTTAAGAGTTGTTAACAATCCACGATCATTTGTAATGATTTGTCTCACATTGATAATTTCTGTGATTCTCACATTTATTTGAATGATGATTGGACCTTTGGGGTCATTTTTTAATGTCGCTATCGAACGATAGTTTTGTGTTCCGCGCTCAATTTTTTGAGAAGTTAAAAATGGAAGACCATCTTGAATTCTAAAACTAGAAGTCATAATAGCAGTTGTCAAAAGCGTTAATGTTACTAACGATTGTCTGAAGCTCTTCATACAATTCTCCGATTTAAGTCATTTGCTTTTAATAGTACAAGTTCCATGCCAAAATTGGCCTATGATAGGATAGTAATTTCAGGTGATTAGTATATTCTAGGGATGACGAGACTGTATATTTTTCAGGGGTGTTTAAACTTTAGTCAAAAATAGACCCCTCGCTGAATCACGAGAGATCTTATTCATTAATTTAAGTTTATTATAATTGAAAAGGTGTACCCGTGACCATATTTCGCGAGTAACTTGGAACTCTCATAATCTGTGATGAGTTCATGGAATTTGAGTTTGACATAAAATCATTTCCAAACTGTATCGGTGAGTTTGAAAATCCTGATTGTGGGAAAGTGGAAAACTGAGCACCGACTCCTACGCCACCATACGAACCATGACCATTTGAAGAAGGAGATCTGTTAGAAGTTCCATAATAAGTTGATAGGTAATCAGGTTGTTGCCTCAAACCTATTCCAGGATAGTTTTGAGGCATCATTGGAAAGTAGG